>NZ_MVOM01000014.1:0-71685 GCF_002018895.1 Acinetobacter sp. MF4640
TTATAATCAGCGAAGAATTCAAAAGAGTTTGGATTTTAAAACGCCAAATCAAATAGCAGAGAACTTTTATCGGTTAGCTGCCTAGCATATCCCAAGTGAAAGTCTCCTGCTAATTCAGCACATATCACTGCCACCCAATTTGCCCAATTGTTCCGTGGTAATGGAAATACAATCCTGCTAGAGAGAAAGCACCACCCCAAACCAAAAAGAACAAACCAGAATTACCACCCATCAACACGTAGTTATAAATTAACGCTGTGAAACCCACCGTCATAAAAAGACCAGTGAATATACTTGAAAAAATCACCTTTTCATTCCACCTAAAGTTAAAAAAATACTGCTTTCAATTAATTTCTAATAACAAATCCGAAATAATCACATCAACCCAATGCTTCTAATTTTCGAGCAATATATTGGTTGATTAAAAGTCAAGTTCCGAAATTTATGGTTTGAGCAATTTCATGATCCAACTATTGCTGATGCTGTAATGGACCCCCAAAATAATGAATAAAGCACCCATAGAAGCTGTATTGACGCCAAATAGCGCTGCAACATACATCACCAGCTTAATAAAAACACCCTATACCATGAGGAAACATAAAAAGGCGAATACATATAGGAACAGGTAAAAAATAACTTTAAAAAATAATATAGTTTGTTCCTAAATATTCCTTACCTGTTTAGTGATTAAGGCGCTTTAAAATTCAATTGGATTTTATAAGTGTTCAAGACATCTGCTATAACAGTACCTTCAGGGATCTCAATCTTATCCCCTACTTTGTATGTGTTCACAAATTGCCAAAACACCGCTTTTTCTTGTGGATCTAAACGAGAAAGGATGTATAGATAAGCAGATTCAAGCTGTTGTTGGCTTGCATAGTTATCTACTGATACTACTGGCGTAGTTGCAAAGTTATAGTTCAATTCATCAAGTAGAGCTTCATATACAGTCGTACTTGCATACTTGCTGTATTTACCCTTGTTTTCAGGAACCGTATAGCCGTGGTTGTAATTGATCATACGAGCAACGTAACTGGCCAATAGTTCCGAGTTTTTAGGGTTTTGCTGTAAATAGTCTTCTAGCTTGGATTTATCAGCTTCGTGCGCCGTTAAAACCACTTCCCCGTTATTAATAACATTCAAGTTAAGTTTAATGCTCTTAATTTTACGAGGCGGTTGTTCAAATTCCGCACCGTTAAAGCGATGTTTAACGTTGATATAGTATTGTTCAATTGCATTAGCTTTAACTAAGGGAATTGGTGAAGATGATACAATTGGAGTTTGAGTGACTTTAACGGTTGTGTTGTTGGCATAGATGTGTGCTGATAGCGAGATTGTACCAATCAGTAAAGCTAAAGTACGTTTATTAAATACCATTTTAAACTTTTCCAGTGAAATAGTCGGTGTTATTTGTGAGAACCAGTTTTACTTTTAAAACTGGTTCTAAGCTGTCTTTACAAGATTATACTATTTTTAACATTGCATCACTAATAGTCCTTAAACATTTTTAGTTAATTCGTATCAATCACCGTTAAAACTATCTAATATGTTTAAGAAGTTTAAGCACCCTTTAAAATTTGTTATGTATTAGGTTTATGGAAACGATTTTAAATTCCTTATTGTTAAAATTCTTAATTTATTCATTATTGTTTTATATAGTGTTTAAGTTCATTTTTGCTTTATGTGGCGTATTTCGCAAACCTAAAACTAAAGCCAAAAAGAATTCACCAAAAGGCTATCGTAAGCCTCAAAAGAATCAGGAGCTTGTATCTAAAAAAGTCCTTACAAAAGACGAGATTATAATGCTTGATGCACTAGAACAGGTCATTCCATCACGCAACATTTTGGTGCAAGTAAGCATGAGTGCTTTTATGACCACGCAAAACATAAGTATCCGAAATCAGTTTTCTAGGCTTTACGTGGATTATTTGATCGTTGATGAAGACTACAATCCTATATTATCTATTGAGCTTGATGGGCATTATCATAAATATACCCAGGATAAAGA
Source organism: Acinetobacter sp. MF4640 (assembly GCF_002018895.1). Classification (NCBI taxonomy): domain Bacteria; kingdom Pseudomonadati; phylum Pseudomonadota; class Gammaproteobacteria; order Moraxellales; family Moraxellaceae; genus Acinetobacter; species Acinetobacter sp. MF4640. The sequence continues at coordinate 2,009 of NZ_MVOM01000014.1, forward strand.
TAAAAGGCGTGACGAGCTTTTGAAGAGTGCTGGCATTCCTGTCATTAGGTTTAAGGAAATTCCCGACATAAAAGTTATAAGAAAAACCATTTCAAGGTATATTTAGGTATAAATACGATTAACTCTAATTGATTTTAATAATGTAATTGTGTAAAAATGGTTTTGTCGTAAGAGATATTTTGAATTAATTTTCAAATATATTTCTAAAGGTTTAATCATGAACAACTTAACTCGCAATACTGGAACTAATGACATGTTAAATGTATCAAAACCAGAAAATGTTGCTCAAATGTCACCTGTTGAACTTCAGACTTATATTGAAGAACTTCAACAACAACTAGTCGTTAAAGAAAACCAAGCTTTTCACGATGCTGTTAGTGCCATTAATGCAATCATTTCAGAAAAAATTACTGCCGATGGTGTTGTGGACATCCATACACTTAGCGAATATCTAAAAAACAACCACATTGAAACCACAAAAGTTGAGCCTGTAAGACGTCAAAAACGTAAGCTTACGCATGAATGGGTTCACCGTGAGAACAACAGCTTACGTTGGGCTGGTCGCGGTCAAGTAATCAAATGGTTACGTGAAGAAATGACTGAAAAGGGTTTTGATCCTACAGATAAAGAAGCAGTACGTAGTTATTGCGAACAAAATCTAGACCTTAAAGAGATTTAATCTTTAAAACTAGTGAAACCACCGTAAAAGGTGGTTTTTTTTTGCCACTATATAGTGTCCTTAAGCGATACCCTAGTCTATTAGCTTTCAGCCCATAACAAGAAAATTTGCAATTGGTATATACTTAAACCGTTTTTATAAAGGTCACGTTATACAACGGACTAGTTTTAGTTAAATTTTGGTATATACATTATAAGTATATGTGACTATACCTTTGCTTATGTTTCGCTGGAGGCGATTAAATGTCATTCAAAACTCTATTATTAACTGGCTTATTATCTGTAGGTTTGGTTTTAGTTGGTTGTAGTAAAAAAGAAGAATCAACATCTCAATCAAAACCTATTCAACCAGATGAACAAATTGACAAAGTAGATCCATCTGCAGACTTACAAGCAGCGCGTGAAACTTATGTCGATAATGAAAAACCTTCAAAAGTTGAGGGCCACGATTTTGATGCACATCAAAAAACTGCAGAACAAAATCCACCAAAAGAGGACGAGCAAAATGATATGTCTTCTATGCTGAACGCTGCAGCTGCAGATGCTCAAAAACAAGCAGATCAAAACAAATAACAGCACATAAGCTTGGTACATCTTTAAAGGGGATTCGTTATCCCCTTTTTTAATGCGCCTTTAAAATACTTTTTAAATTCCCTTATTAAAACTTAACTAAAACAGTGATTCATTTTAACTAAAAAAACTTTATACCCCACGACTTAGTTATAATTAACCAATTAAAACGTAATTAGATAAATGCGTTAAGGAGTATTAAAAATGGCATATGAATATAACTCGCAAGATAAGCGGTTTGAATTCCCTAATCCCTACCGAATAGAAAACATTTTTAAAGTGATCGGTGCCATCGTTTTTATGCTGGCTGGCCTAAGCTTAATTTTCAGTGCAAAAGGTCTATTCAGTAACGGTGTATTTGTTGCACTACCACCGCTTATAGTTGGTCTAGCAATGTTCAGTTATGGCGCTCTACTGCTGACCACAGGCTTATCAAACCTAAAGTTCTACTTTGGTCGTGATCAACCAGCCGGACTTGCACAGGAGTTATCCATTCAAGAAACTGGTGCTTATCCTGGTGCAACCGATATTAAAGAGATCCTACGCCAAAGCGCTTTGATTTATGAAGAACCAAAAGGCTCAGTGAACGGGATTCTATATTCACTGTTCCCTAATCTTATTTTTTCGCCATTATTCATCCGTAACGCTGCAGAAGCTCAATTTCAAAATGCGATTGTTTTTCTGATTACCTTAGTGAGTGCTCTAATCGCGTATGTGGGCGCATCACCCAATACAGGTGCTTGGCTTGGGATTGTTTACAACGCCATTATTTTGATTGTTTTATTGCGTCCTATGGCTAATCCGAACACAGGTGCACAAGAAATTGGTTTATCTAAGGTCATTGGTTTGGTTTTAGTTGCCATTCTTGGACCTGTATTGGTACCTATCCTTACCCAACATGCAGTTGCGCCTATTTGGTTGCCAAGCATGGATAAAGCCATTTTTACGTTAATTGCAGCGCTGATTGCGATTGCGATATTCTTCTTGGCCGTGGTTGCTCAAATGGTAAAACAGCCACCACAAGCCAGTGCTGGAGTCGTTCAGGATAGTTTGAGTATGAATTGCCAACCAATGCAATTGTTTGATGAACTTGAACGCCATCTACAAAAGAATTGGGAAAGTGCTATTCCTAACAGAATCTATTCACGCCAGTTGCCAGTTATCAACTCTAGCAGTAAAAACGGTGCTTTTGAGGGTGAGATCTTAGAAGAAACTCAACCAGTGCCAATCAATACCCTTCGTGATATGACATTGAGCTCATGCTTCAAAGAAGAAAAGTATCGCTGGTTAGCCATCCTCAATAGTTTTGGATTGTTAAGTTTTATTGCTTCAGTCGTTTTAATGACTATTTTTGCCAAAGGTCTATATAACGGAAGCTATCTGGATTTTAGCGACTTCACTTATGGTTTCTTTGGTGTATCGATGTGGATCTTAGGGAAGTTTTGTTTTGAGCACGGTAATTACCTATGGAGCCGTTTTGACTTTGTATCAAAACTAATATGGGTTGAGGCTAAAGGTAGCTATCAATTGTCTCAAATAAACTTTGGCCGTTACCTTGACGACAGCGTGAAATCACAAAAAGAAGTCATCAATGTTGAAACCATGACGTTACGTGTCTGGTACGCTGAAATTAGCACAACGACCTTCGGTAAATATCAAAACCGTGCGATCTTGAGCATGACTGCTTGTACTGATGATGCTGTTGTACTGAAAGAGCATTTAGCCGACTTTGCCAAAAGCCAAAGCATTGTGGTTGCCCCAACGTCTGAAGCAGATATTAACCGCATGTCATCTATGAACCAGATGAATAGCGCAATCAATAAAAGCTCACCAAGAACACATGGTACACATCTTGGATTGATGAATAACCCTGAAACACACGGTCAGGATCTATCAGATCAAGTACCCGTGATCATCAAACCGAAAAAGAATATGTTTTGTGTGAAATGTGGTGAACCACTTCAGGACAATATGCTGTTTTGCCCTCAGTGTGGTACCAAAAAAGAAAGTTAATCGTTAAAAAAAATAAAGGAGTGGATTACGAATGTGGTCCACTTTTTTTTGACATCAAAAAAATATTTAGACTTCTAAAATTAAGAGTTTAATTGAGCATTGACATATTCTTCGACAGAAAATCCCTTTACGCCAGTTTCTATAAGTGCATGCACAAAGTCTGAGAACGTCACTGGAATGTACCCTACTTTGAATAGTGCCTCATTCAACTCTTTGTACTTCAGAAAAACTTCTTCTTTATGTTTTTTCTTCAGCTTAAACGTGGACGGCAAATCTGCCACTTGCAGATCTTGAATTTTGATTGGGCTGTTCATAGCGTACCCGGTTGCTTAAAAGTTGCGAATTTAAACTATTGTAATGTGAAAATTAAAAAATGCAGAATAAATCTGCATTTTATTGTTTCATTTTTTAAAGATCTATTTGATAAACAGATGCTTAAATTAGTATTCTCAACCAAAAGCCAATTAATAGCGGATTAACCAAAATCAATCCGTTTCTTATTAGTATGTTTAATGTGTTGCTACTGGCGTACCAAATGCATCAGGACTTTGCGGTTGTGGTTGTTCACCACCACTTTGTTGAGCTTGACCAGGTTGACCAGCTGGAGCAGTTGTCTTACGTGCAGCTAAGTCCTTCATGATGTCTTGACAAGACATGCCCCCTGTTTCGTATAAGTTGTACGCAACAGGATCTTTTTTAGGATCTGGCGGTACACACTCCAATTCAGGTTCACTAGCAGTTGCAGAATCGGCATTCATTTTGTCCAGTTCGGTAGAAATCAATGTCAGATCGATGTCACTTGGCGTAATTGGACGACTGCTGATCTGCAAGCGATAAGTCATAGACGGCGTTAGTAGCGCATATAGTTCGCGGATCTGATTGGCCATAAGCGCAGGATTTTTCATTACGATTTTTTGGCATAAGAAAAGGTGCACGTTGTTCGGGCTACAAACACTTCCTTTACGCTGACTTGATTGTGGGTTTTGGGCATCCACTTTCAAGGGGTAGACTTCAATGTAAACTTCATACGGCGTATCTGGCTTAAATTGGAAGTTCTGCAAACTAGAAACGACAGTTGAATACGGTTCTGACGTATCTTGTGCATGACAGAATACTTGTGGTGCGTTACAGTCAAAGTTACGACTAATACGGTCGATAATTTCATTGCGCTGAGCAGCCAATTTCATACTTTCTTCTTTTACTCGTCTTGCAACTTCACTCTGCAGTCGAGCTTCAAGTTCAACATCGCTTTGTTGTGGACGTTCAACTTCGATGTTTTGATTGCCAAAAATAACCACAGCAACTAACAAAAAGAAAAGAACACCACCGCCAATCAAGATTAGCTTTTTATGCTTAGCAAAAAAGTTTTCATCAATGTCTACTTTTTTGCCCTTCTTTGCTGTTTTGGCTGGCTGTTCAGGCTCACTTACATGTTCATCATCGGGTTGGGTTTTGAGCGCTTCTTCAGCTTCCTTCCCGATGTTGTCCATATCATCTGGTTCGTGATTACTCATTTATTCACCTATTCAATTATTTACTTGATTTAGCTTTTGTAGAGGTCGATTTAGACTTGGCTTTCTTTTTTCCACGTTGAACTGGCTCACCGTTGTTGTCGTATCCACTTGCACCACAGCTAAAGCAATCCCATTTAAACTTACGTTCACCACGTAAATTAAATGCAGACTGAATCATGGTCTGACCACACTCAAAACACTTGGCTTCGTTGCCAGTGCGAGATTTTGTAAGTTGGGTATCTGGTGATCCATCTGGCAATATGTCGAAATAACGTTTACATGATGCAGCTTCACAACTGTATCGCTCTTCGTAAACACCAGGTTCTTTGCGGTACTTGGTATGTATAAGAGGCTTTTTACAGATACATGGATACTCTGTTTTGGTCACTTGGAATCTTGGCTCGTAGTTAGGACTACCATCAGGGAACACCTCTAATGGACCCGACTTACATTTTTTGCCTTTCAGGTTTGGATTGGATTTTTCACAAGAAAAGAAGTGATACGGCTTACCTGAAGAAGTTGAAATACCTTTTAACTCACGCAACCAACCGCCACACCCTTCAAGCTGACATTTGTATGTATGGTTACGGCGATATTCGTCAAAATCAGGAACCAAGTTACCGCTTTCGTCATTTGTAGAACGGTATGTTTCTTTACAGGTGCCATCTACGAACGCACGTTGAGAGCACTCAAAAAATACAGATTTATCAGTTGTAACCTGAGTCAGTGTTTTGCCACATAAACATAAATGAGTAGTTGGCTCACGTACAGTTGGCTTACCCGGTTCATCTTTACCATCAACATTTCTGTTTGGCGCTGAACTTTTGCATGAATTACATGACCAGTAGACCGATGTTGTTTTGTCGCGATTGGTACCGATTTTCGGCAACATGCGTCCGTCATCACAGTTATTACATTTGTAGATAGGGAATGAATCAAGCCAATGTTTTGAGAACTGTCCTAATTCACTTTCAATCCCTAAATGGAACTTTTGGAGTTCTTGTTTGTAATCGGCATCACCAGTAGCGATTAGATCCAGTGTTTCTTCAATTTCTTTGGTGTAAAGCGGATCTGCAAAACTAAACTTACCTCTAATGTTTTGAATCAAGGTCAATCCATGCGGTGTAACTTCAATTTTCTTTTTAACAAGCTTGATATAGCCGTGCTTGATTAAACGTTCAAAGATTGATTGATAAGTACTAGGACGACCAATTCCTTTTTTCTCAAGTAATTTGACCAATGATGGTACGGTGTAGCGTGAACGTGGTTTGGTTTTGGTCGCGATAACTTTACCAGCAATAACATTGTGGTTTTGACCGACCTCAATATCCATAGGTAGCGTATGTTCAGGTTCTTTTTCTGAATCTTCTTCACCGTCCACGTATTCAAGTGCATTTTCATCAATACTGTAGGTCTTTAATAAACCCAACCAACCATCTTCCTTTAAGATACGGCTAGAAGCTTTGAATTCAGCATCTTTAGTAATGCTTTCACCATCTACATTGAGCGTGACATCTTTATAGACACCTACAACGGATTTAACTTCGTATTCAGCTGGAGCCATTTGCGATGCAACAGTACGCAACCAGATTAGACGGTATAGATCCTTTTGAACTTTGTCCTCACCAGCTTCAAAGGTAAAGAAGTCACTAGGACGAATACATTCATGTGCTTCTTGAGCACCATCGCGAGATTTGGCTTTATTGCCGATAATCGCAATGCCCTCTCTCTCACCAAAAGCTTCTAGAGCTTGCATGCCCTCAGGCGAAATTACGGCAGCATCAGTACGATGGTAAGTGATATAACCACCTTCATATAACTTTTGCGCTGCATCCATAGTTTGTTTTAGATCCAAACCAAGACGCGCTGCAGCTGCAGCTTGCAGATCAACAGTAATAAACGGCGCTGGAGCACTACGGAAAGATGGCTTAGTTTCAACACTGGTAATGGTTAAGTCTTTTTTATCAATTTCGCTTTGTAGACGGGTAATTGAAGCTTTATCTAACCACTGGTTATTGTGCACATCCTTCATTTCAGGATTAAGCCACTTAGAAAAATCCCATTTCGCAGCCCAACCTTGTTTTAGAGTTACTTCAAGGTTGTAATGTTCATGTGATTTGAAGTTTTTCAGTAGATCTTCTAAATCACCAAGCACAACGAGTACGGCAGATTGAACACGGCCAACAGGAAATTTGCCTTTTAAAATATTTGAAATTGGCTCATACAAGTAAAAACCGATCATACGGTCAAGGAAACGGCGTGTTTCTTGAGATGCCACCATACCTTGATCCAGCTCTTCACCATTTTGAAGTGCATTAGCGATCGTAGTTTTATCAATAGCGTTATATTTGACGCGAATATACTGATCGTCAGATAAGTTCAGGATACGTTTTAAGTGATATGCAATGGCTTCACCTTCACGGTCCAAGTCAGTTGCGAGGAAAACCGTATCTGCATTTTTAGCAGCCTGTCTTAATTCTTGAACAACGCGTGTTTTATTTTGAGATATTTCGTATTTAGGAACAAAGGCTGGATATGAGAAACCGATCTCATGATTAGGTAAATCACATACATGGCCAACTGAAGCGCGTACAACGAATTCGTGCGGATACAGGTCATCCAAGATATGTTGAATTTTTTCGACCTTTCCGGGTGACTCTACTATGAACAAACTACTCATTAAAATTCATCCAATTTTTAACTTTCTTTAGTAATAATTACTGAAGTTAATCTAGTAATGGTTTAAGTATATACAATTTTAAAATGTTTAAATAGGTTTAAGGGTTGATAAACAAACACTTTTAAGGGCTTATTTCTTAATCTTTAGTTGGATGAACATTTCAAGTGGTTAAATTACTTCCTGTTTTCAATAATCTACGCGAAAAAAGACAACAATATTTATCTAAAATTATGGGAAAAAATGGCTTAATTGTTTGAAAATGCACTGTTTAACCGTCACAAATTAAAATTCCAAAAATATTATTTAACGAATTAATGTTGTACTATAAAGGTATCGTTTGTTTTAAGCTAAAACCATGATTAAAAAACTTATAGTTTTAAGCACCTCATTGTTAATCATCGGGTGTTCGTCTACGCCACAAGAGAAACGCTTAGATCAATACCTTGAAGATACGAAAACTGATGCAAAGGAACGTAGTATTGACTGGTATTACAAACATGATTACGAGCGTAGTAATGTTTTAAATATTTGTTATTCCATTTATATAGATTCTGCTAAGAAAGCTGGTTATTACAGCGATGATGTTAGTGATGGCCGAGAAAAGTATTTAGACGATAGCGTACAAAAAGAAATGTACGCCTCAAATGACGAATGCAATAAGGCATATAAGGCTCAGGATATTCTAGATAACTTTGTTGCAAGCAATAGCCTTCCACAAGAGTCTTATGAAGACAAGTTAGATCCACAACAAGAACCAAGTTCAACACCAGAAGTATCACCTGAAGTACCAGAAGTGTCACCTGAAGCACCAGCAAATGAACCAGTCGCCACAAAACCACCAACACTGGAGGAATTAACCAATGCGAATCCGCAATAATGCGCTCATATGCCCAGGCCAATTTTTGATTCGATCTGCATTCTTTTTGCCCTAGCCATTTTACCTATAATAATTATTGGTATTGGCATACAGCTCAAAGAGAATTACGAGCGTAAGAAGCTCACTCAAAGCTATATGGATCAGCACTAAAGAAATGCAATAGGCAATAAAAAAGCAGCGAAATCGCTGCTTTTTTTATTTCTAATGAAGTTTACGAATAGGTTGAGTATAGGGGGAATCTTCTACTCGATGCACATGCATTGAATTGGTAATGTTCATTAAAGGTGAATTACTAGCCACTGAATGAGTCGTTGATGCTTTATGTGTGCGGTAGTTATTCAAAAACTGATCTACTACTGGCACATTGTTAGGCAATATTCCGATTTCGCGGTTAGTAATTTTAATCGTTTCTATTTGGTCTACATGGCTCATAACTAAGTCCACTACAATGATTAAAACTATGAGCATAATTATAGCTTAAAATTGAAGAAATTCCATTTTGGGATTTAATATTTGGTTTTTTTATGCACAGGTTTTTGTGGATAGTAGTGGGTATAAATGGCTAAGTTGCTGATTATTTAAGCTTTTAACATTGATTAAAAATTAATCAAAATAACGAAAAATAGAGTAAAATATGGAGAAATATAGCAGAAGCTATAGAAGAAAAAACAGGAAATGTCAAAAAAAGGGCAAAAAAAAACTATTAGAACAATCTCAGTCTAATAGTTTATTAAATAGGGTAATATCCCTTGATTCGTAATATAACCGATCTCTAATAAGTTTTAAAGCTTTTTTAATCATATTCACGGAAATTCCACAAACTATTATCTCATGCTGAACAAAAGTAATGATTAAGCCCTATACTCAGCTCTACCCTGATATATTGCAGATTAGTTAAACTGTTGTTTAGAAATCGCAAACAATATGATGTTATATTTGAGCAAGGTTAGAATTATGTATGAAATGTGAATGCTTTAAAAACTGATATATATTATCAACTTTTTAGAGTTTTACGCCTTATAGAATACATACAACTTGTTAGAATGCCTTATACTAATTAGCCACCCTCACACACCTTTTATGGAAGACCAGTATAGTGAAAGATTCAATCTTTGCTGATGTTATATCAAAGTTGAATGCGGAAGTTTTTACGCAAAAAGCTGGTCGCTTATACCCTCCTGTCAGTCAATTATTGGCACTGGAGAAAAAGTTAGCATTATGTACAGCATCATTGGTTAAAAGCGAAGACATTCCAGACTATAAACAGCTAGAACGCCTGTTTTGGGATAACGTAAATCATACCTATGGCACTGGTTATTTTGCGGAGATTCCTAAGTGGGGTTCCAACATCTTTATCCCATTACAGGTATGGGAAAGTGTGTTACAGCCTTATGCATTGTTCTATAAAAATATGAACCCTGAGTTTAACTTTTATGACTTTGCATTTACGACTGCAGCGTTGAGCGCTTGGCGGTACAGCCAACCCGTGCTAAAGCTTGAAAATGATGTATATCGCACCCTATTGAATGATGAAAACGGTCGCTATGTCGATGGTCATTTGCTGAATTACTACTTTCAGTGGACCAACTTTATTCATACACCAGGTCTAGGACACAACGACAAACCTTTATATGGTTTTTTCGCGCATCAAAACGAAGTTTTGTTTAACGGAAACAACGTTAAAGTACTGATCATCGTGTTTTGCTATGAAGATACTGAAGCCAACATATCTGATGAAGATCCTTTAAGCTTAACCTCTAATTGGGGAGACTATGTGGTTTTAGAGTATCGCACGGATACTATTAAAACCATTAAAGATAGTTTGATTGGTACCAACCTTAAAGGTAGTCCTGAGCTATTAATCTTACTTGGTAAAATGCTTAGCTTATTTAATTTCTCTATTCATCCTAAAACTGACATCTACAATCACCGTGGCTACCTGATGCAACCCACGTATAACGATACGATTGATTCATTTCTCAATAGTTATAGAAAGCACAAAGGTATGCCAGTACGCCGTGGCGTAGGTAAATCACCCTCTAGCAATCAACGCCGTGAAGTCCTCTATCATGTCCACGCACCAAGTTGTCCACGCCTGTTTGATACTGGTCTGAACACTGGTTTTGTGTCGCGCATGCACAAGAGTAGCCATATCGCTAATGACCATTTTAATACACTACATTGGCTTAAAACTGATACTGGCTTAAAACTAATTTCAGGTAGTTTATATACTCAAGAAACCGAAACTAAACTTATTAAATCAATTCAAAATTACTTTTATGGTAATAATACTTAAAGGTTTTCATTCTTTTTTCCTTAAACCTGTTATATACTTTTAATACCCATTTCAATCAATGAAGTATTATGCGTTTCGAGTTCGATCCATCATTTATATCTCATGTTGCAGTACGATTAGATGGCACTTCCTTAAAATCATTTTTAGACAACCTTGGAAACGTATCTTTTCAAGAAGCTGAAAGTTATTTAAGCAATCTAATTAAAGGGAATTATGAGCAAGACGAGTTTACTGTTGGCTTGAAAGTTAAACCTAAAAACTACAATCAAACAGAATTATTGGGGCATCTTTATAAAAATAGTGCCTTTCAATCGGTTTCAACTGAAGTATCGGATCTCGACACCCAAAACATGCACAATGACATCGCTCAATTCGTTCAAAGCTATGCCAATGTTGCAGATCTTCAGTACAACAGTTATTTCTTGGACAAGCAGACGTTTAAGCATGAAAAAACGTTAGATAGCTATATCTTCACAGAATTAATGCTGCAGTTCACCAACAATAATACCGTGAAGTTTCGTGTGGACGGCGAATATGTCACAGTGATTAATGCTGAGCTAACCTCTAAATACATCTATTTTAACGACAACAAGAATAAGCGGATCTGTAAGTTTTTAAGTAAAAATATGCATCCAGCTTATTTAGAGTCATTCTTAGAGCAGATGCATATTATTAAAATTGATTCTGAGCAGTACTTTTATAATGCAGTCGTGAATAAAACAATAAGTTATGATGCTGACGTTAACGCCTTTATGGACCAATCCCAGAATTTTTTAAATACCCTTGTGAAAGGTTATAAAAAACTGATCTTAAACAACGTGCGATTTAATCTTTACGAATTCTTAGAAGACGACCTTGAAAGTGTCATCCTAAACCGTATCACTAAGGCATGGCATTACGCTCATGAAATCACGTTGCAAACTAACAACCCATCAAAATATGTCGTTGCTCAACCGCTGGTTATAAAATATTTATAAGTGAGTTTCTTTATTTATGAACCCCCTCATGATCAAGTATGGTATCGATATTGGTACGCTATCTAAAATATTTAGATCGCATCTTGAAAATGAGGGCATTGTATTTGATCGTGAGAGTGACTTTCAGCTTGAACGAAGCTCTAAACGTATTTACCTCAGAACCAATCACCACAATGACGCCACAAAAAATAAGAAAAAAACGGCCTGGTATCTCGTAGATCTAGATAACGCACGTATGTCTTATGGTTGGTTTCATGCTGGCGGTGCAAACTTCACTTACAGCTTGTATGAATACATTCAAGAAATGGATCTGCAACCTGGTGACACCGTATATACCAAGGAACAGCAAGAAGAAGATCTTAAACGCTTCTTAAACTCATGCAAAAGTGCTGAGAAGAACAAAAAAGACCAAGAGATATTGGCTCAAATCTATACGGGTTTTGAATGGGCCAGAAGCCTACCCTTGCCAAACCGTCCACACAACTACAATGTGAAAAAGCAGATTAGCTTCAGTCATGCTAGATTGTACAATCCAAGCAACTTCACTAAAAATGAGCTGATTGATTATGTCAGCCAGTACTACCCTCAACACAAGAACAACACCATTATTCTGAACCGTATTATTGATCTGCAACCAGATCTAGATCAACAGTCGCTACGTCAGAACAAGCTTTTAGTTGAGGGGCAAAACCTCAAAAATCAAATCATTTTCCTTCAGACCATCGCTGAACACAAAAACAAGCGTGGTGAAGATAAGTTTACATTACGTGGTGTACTTGCAAACGGCGCTTTCAAAATCTTATATAAAGATCCATTGGATGCATGGAACCAAGATCGGATAATCTTTTGTGAGGGCTACGCCACTGGTGAAGCAATTGCAGAATCAATTCAATACTCTATTCCAGTCATTGTCGTGTACGTGGCTGGCAACATCATGAATGTAGTACGTGATTTCCGTGCCGAATTCCCGTTTTCACGCTTCTATATTTTCAATGATAATGACCATAAAACAGCATTAGAAAGCAAAATAAAGCGCAATCCCGGTATCTATTACGCAACAGAAGCATGCCGAGCTGTAAACGCAGCCATGATTGGACCTGAATTTACTGAAGAACAGCTAGATCTAAGTGACTGGAACGATTTTAAATGTTTATACGGCGTTGATTACACGCGTGATGTTATACGTCATAAAATGCAAAATGCCGTGTGGACGACTGCAATTCAAAGCACGGTTAACCCGAACTACTCTATCAGTGCCCTATTCTTTGGCATCAAACAACAGTTGGATGATATAGGCCTCTATCCTGATAGCATGACCAAAAAGAATTGGTTTAGCTTGGTTTTACGCGCATACGCCTTACTGACTCAACAGGGATTTAGTCAGATCCACCCGATTGAGCTGGTCAAAGAACAATTTATTGAGATTCTTGGCCAGATTAGCAAGCAACCCCGTAAAGTCACTGGAGCTGAAGAACCAGAACTCCTTCAGGCCTACACAAAACTTGTAGAAATGATCGCACGTAATGATTCAACAACAGCACTGAATCAACAGATTATCACCGTGATTAACTTATACAAAAATGCAGATTATCCAATTGAAACATTAAAGGTTTGGCTCAAAGATATTTTGAGTAAATCGAACGATCCTGAATGGTCCGAAAACTTCATTAATAATATTTTTATTTCGATAATTTGAATGTCAAACATAAACCCCCAAAGGTAGCAAACTTTTGGGGTTTGTTTTTCTCTAAACTTTCATTGCACTAGGTTTATCGACCTACTTAAGACAAATGTTTCCTGATCTAGTTCGGTTTTGTGACTTATAACTAGGTTTATCGACCTATTTAAAACTAATGTTTCCTGAACCAGTTCGGTTTTGTGACTTATGGATTGGTTTGCCATAAACTTTAACGTTGCCTGAGCCTGAAAGCTGTACTTGAGCAGAATTGATAGCTGTACAAAAGATATTGCCTGAACCAGATAGTGCCACTTCTAAATTGTTGCTTTTCAATGGTAATGCATCAAAATTGCCTGAACCTCTCAAAGATAAGACACAGTGTTCAACGGTACCGTCTAAATCCATATTTCCAGATCCACTAATACTTGCTGTGAATTGATCTTCATTAAGATTTAAGACCTGAATATTGCCTGAACCTTTTAAATCAATAGCTTTTAAATTTGGGTGACTGATCGATACTTCTAACGGTGAACAAGTACTAAAACTTACATTGTCCTGAATAGCTAAAACCAATACACCACCCTGAAAAGTCGCACTAATAAGATCTACAATATTGTCGTCTGCAGTAATTTCCATTTTAGAAACACTTGAAGCAAAAAACTTCAGACTCATTGGACCTTTCATACAGATTTCGTTAAATGGGTTTACAGGTACTTGCTTAGTCACGGGTTTGCCACTTCCAACGATTTGATAGTTGGAACCTGAACTGTATACATTGCCGTTGCCATTGATTACAACAGAACCCGAAAAAATATGTTTTGACATATAAAGCCTCAAATTATTAAAAGTAATTTAACCCTAAATAAGTGGTCATTCATAACCTATTTAATATCTGTAAATTATAACATTGAGGGCTTAAATCTTTTTTATTAAAATAATAAATTAAAACTTTTAATTTTTCTTTAAACCTTTATTAGACATAGCTTATATTAAAGATTAAACAGAAATGTTTTTAGAATCGGTATATACTAAAAGTATAAATTTTCTTAAGCATATGATTAATAGTCCTATGCAACCTGGGTAGCACATTGCACCTGAATATATATTAGAAATTGGAATTGTTATGGCTGAGAAAGTACCGAGCGCCCGACATAATTGTGATTTAAATACGATGTTTCAGTTTTTCCAAGAAGAACTGGAGCGAAACTACGGATTCGTATTCAAGTCATCTGGTAAATATCAATTCGTGACCGTATTTGATGAAAAAGTGCCTTGCCTCACCGAATCAGATAACCCTAGTAAATCAAGTAGCAACAATGTCAAACCACGAGGGATGTATTGGATCTATCCAAACATGAACCGTGATACTGGTGAATACTGGCCAGTGCTCAAAGGACACCGCTTTGGTGTAACTGACATTGAAATCTCAATTGCTTTTGCTGACCACTATAAGAACGTAATCAAGCCTCAACGAGATTCAAACCCTAACTACAAACCACCAAGCAAAGAAGATGTTGATCGCCGTGTACGTGAGTTTGAAGAAGCTCAAAAGAAGCATCTACTTCAACAAGAAAAAGAGCTCTTAGCTGCACAAATCGCTATCCGTATTGAGTGGCAACGTGCTGGTAAAGTTATTGACGATTCATTTTTTAATAATAAAACTGGAAGCATTCAGACCTTTAAACGCGACATTCGACAAATGCCGTATATGGTTGAAAAGAACCTAGAGCCATACGGCGCTAAAATCATGCGTAAAGATAACTTTACCCGTGATGAAGCCATTGAAGCAGTAAAGCGTGAACTTCCTGAATCAGCCACCAATCAACAGCTTCTCGTTGAAACAGTAGAGAATGTATTAGCGTATCAAAAGCATTTTATCAACTTTGAACCTGAGCTTGAGGGCGAAAAGAAAAAAGGCTTTGATTTACGTAAAAGCAGAGCTGTCATTCTTGCACCGTTAATTGACACCAATAACAAAGTCGTCAATTTACAGCGTATCACCCACCATCGCCAAAAAAAGCGCAACAAAGAAACCAACAAGCTTGAAGAAGTACTGCATAAGGGCAAGTACTTTTTTGATAAAGCCAAAACGAAAGATGCATTCTTGCCTGTTAGCAAAAATCCTGATGTTGGCTATGAAGTCTTTAACCCAAATGCAAAGAACTATTTGATCAAGGAGGGTTGGGCAACAGCGATCAGCGCACGTAAGGCGTTGGATGCTGGTTTAGAGCTTGGTTTATTGGGTGAGGGTTTTACTGCAGAAAACACACAAGTTTTAGCGTCATACAGTAAATCCAATATCTCAAGTGTTGCTGAGCTTATCCGCAGTATCAATCCTGAAGCCAATATATTTGTTGGTTATGATAACGATGCTGGCCAAACGCTTGAGTCTGGTTTGAATCCTGGCTTACAAGAAGCTTGTCACAACTTTTCATTAAGTGGTGTGTTAGGTGATGTGAGCAAACATGAAAATACACGTATCACCCTACCCCCGGTTTTCCAAAATAAATTATCTGTTTCTGATTGGGATGATGCTCGTCAATATTTAGGTGTTGAACGTTTAGCTGCAGAGTTGGCAAAAGAACTGAATAACGCCGTCAAACGTATAGACAACAAGATCCCTGAAGTTGCGTATGCAATTAACCGCTACAACCGTCAACGCGAAGCTTATGCAACCAAGTTCCCTAATAAAGAATACCAACCGAATTACGGCATTGTGATTGCACAATCAGATGAAAAATATCTGGAATTGCAGAACATACGTGCTAAAAACCAAGCAAATATTGAAAATTACAACGCAAATATTGAAAAGCGTAAACAAGATCTATCAAAAGCTAACTATGATGGACCAGCTGGTACAGGTAGCACGAAATCCTATGCAAAACCAAAGTACCAACCGCCGTCATTTGATAAAGCATTTGATGATAAACCAACTCCAACCGCTACGGCACCCGTATCTACGCCCGTCATGACTCTTGAGGGCATTAAGTCTTATATGGAGATCCTTTCTGAAATTGATGTCACCAAAGTTCAAAATGATGTTTTGAAAGTTGTCGCTACTGCAGATGGCCATCAAAAGATTAAAGCCGGTGATATTGAATTCGAGAAAATGGGTGCCAAAGAACCAACCAGTAGCACAAACCCAAGTATGGATAGCATGCAAAATACCAAAGTACATATTGATGTATCCAAGGACATCAACAAAGATACAGTTAAATTGCAGAGTGTGGATCGTTCGACCATTCCCGAACAAAATCTTCAGCAAGGTATCGATCATCAAAGCTACGCTAAGTCAGCTATCTTTACCGCTTTTTGGCTTCATTCAGCAGAAATGTATAAAGCTAGAAAGTTAATTCATGAAGCTGGTATTAGTAATGCCGATGTTGAGGGTTCAATTGCTGTCGCTGAAGATAAGCTCAATAAAGCTCAGGAAGAAGTTTCTAAGAAGCGGTCGTATCCTGAACTTTTTGTGATTAGTGCGTCTGATAGCGAATACCGTGCGTCAATCATGAAAGTTTTATCTGATTTAGAGGCTGCACATCCAGAGTGGCAGAATCTCAAAACATTTAGAGAAAATCTTACTGATAGGACCATTGCATTTGATCAATTGAATCTGGATACATTGAAGATCAAAAACAAAGTAGTGCATTTGATTGTCAGTAATGTGACCAATGATCAAAACTATCTAAAGGTTCAAGAAAGCCTCACCACCCTTTTAGATACATCGAACAGCTTGTCTTTGGACCGTCAACAAAAGTTCAATCTTGTGAACAGTCTAAGTAAAACATTAAACAACATGGCCAAACTGTTAGATGAACCACCAGTCTTCCAAAGACTGAACGATTTCTTTACTCGTTTTGAAAAGCGTGTAGATGATCTCGTTCTAGGTGATGGTCTAAAGCTGTATGGTATAGAACCGCAGAATTTAAACAAAACTAACGAACGTGGACAGTCGTTCGATATGTAAAAGCAGATATGAAAAAGCCCCGAATATCGGGGCTTCTTTTTGAGTCAATGTTTTCAAGATTAGTGTGGCAATGTTGCCCTAAAATCCAGTGCAAAATCAGTTTCACCACGAGGATCGCTATTAAAGAACTTGAAGCCTAAACACTTAATCTCTTTATAGCCCATACTCTCCACCTCTTTTAAGGGCTATTTGCATTTTAGGGTGGGATTTTTATAAATCTCACCTTATTTTTAACTTAACAAACTCTAATTTTGCAATCTAAGGTTGAAACTACTTGAGCTAATCATTTTTAAAATTTGCATTATAAGGTTGAAAGTGAATTTAGCTTTTTAATAATCCTTTTAGTTGACTCAAATATTCATTTGCTTTTTGTTGAGCATTTTCTTCTGATAAATTCAAATCAGATTGAATCTTAATGATGCTTTGTTCAAACTGGCTTAATTCCAAATCACTCAATCGTTGTTCATCTTTGTACATATCTATAGTTGCTCGACACAAATGAATGAAGTGTGCTGTTGTTTTGTACTGATAATTACAACAAGCATGAATGATATTTTTGAGTCGTCTGTGGCGTAGCTCAATATTGATTGGTTTATAAGTTGGATGGCTTGCGCTAAAAAATAGTGCCTTATCTATGGCATCACCGCTATACCAACCTTTATCCAAATTTTCTTGTGCTGCTTGAATGTAAATTTCTGCTACTCGCTTCCTGTCAGCCAAAATGTATTTCTCAATTTCAGCTTGGTCAGTTAAAAGCTCAATTGGTTCAAACTGAACTTTAGTGCCGTATCTGTTTTGGGTAGATTGATCATTTACTCGCAGAAAAATGGTTGCACCTATTTCTATATCTGATAGCACGGCATTTTTAACAAGTTGGGCTTGATAATTTTTTACACTACCGATCAGTTCAGCTTGAATATACTTTGTTCCAATTTTTAAGATACGAAACTGTCCAAATGCTGTTATTTTTTCTTGCTTATTTGGCATCTCACACCAAGCCTAATGATTATCCTGTGATAAATTTTAACATTAAGTCTTTATTATGAAATAAAAAAGTAGTCAGATTTGAATTTTTTAAATATTGCATTTCAAGGTTGAAAAATCTACGTTAATTGCATAATATTTAACTATTGCAAAATAAGGTTGAAAAACAAAATGGCATCTGCACCAAACAATACCGAATCTACACTGGCAAGTTTTATTTGGAACAATGCAAATGATCTTTGGGGTGATTTCCCACATACAGAGTTCGGTAAAATCATTTTACCCTTTACGGTATTAAGACGTTTGGAATGTGTACTTGAGCCAACTAAAGATGCTGTTCTCAATACTTATGCGCAATTTAAAGATCAAGGGATGGCGCTTGACGATATTCTTACTAACGTAAGCGGCAATCCGTTCTATAACAAATCGACTTATAACCTTTCCAATTTAGGCGGTACAAAAACCAAAGCCAACCTTGAAGATTACATTTCCAATTTTTCTGAAAACGTGCGTGTGATCTTTGAACAGTTTGACTTCAATACAACGATTAACAAGCTTTCTAAAGCGAATTTACTGCTACGCATTTGCAATAATTTTGCTGCCATCGACTTACATCCGAATGTTGTTCCTGACCGCACCATGAGTAATGTCTATGAACATTTAATCGCTAGATTTGGTGCAGAAGTCGGTACGGGGTCAGAGGACTTTATGACCCCGCGTGATATTGTACATTTGGCAGCGACTTTATTGCTTGAGCCTGATAATGAGCTATTTGAACAAAAGAATGGTTTAATCAGAACTATCTATGATCAAACGTGCGGTACATCGGGCTTCCTAACCGACATGATGAACTATGTAGACGGTTTTAAGGACCTTTATAAAGTTGCCCCTGTACTTGTACCCCACGGACAGGAATTGCAGCCTGAAACTCATGCGGTCGCATTGGGTTCAATGTTGCTCAAAAAACTGGATTCTGACCCAAGCCGTGATTTATCGCAAAATATTAAATTGGGCAGTACCCTCAGTAATGACTTATTTGCAGGGCAGCGTTTCCATTATCAATGTTCTAACCCACCTTTCGGCATGTCTTGGGCGAAAGATGCCAGTGCGGTTCAATTAGAGCATAAAGAAAAAGGCTTAAATGGGCGTTTTGGTGCGGGCTTGCCTAAAGCTAGTGACGGCTCAATGCTTTTTTTACAAAATCTAATTTCCAAACTAGAACTGCCCGAAAATGGTGGTGGTCGTGGTGCGATTGTGCTTTCAGGTTCGCCACTCTTTAACGGTGGTGCAGGCTCAGGTGAATCTGAAATCAGACGCTTTATTTTAGAAAATGATTATCTCGAAGCAATTGTGGCATTACCGACCGATATTTTCTTCCGTACAGGTATTGGAACGTATATTTGGTTAATCTCAAACCGTAAACCTGAACAGCGCAAAGGCAAAGTACAGCTCATTGATGCAACTGCTATGGGTTCATCTATGCGCAAAAACGAAGGTAATAAGCGTAAGTTTATTGACCAAAATTCGATTGATGAAATTAGCCGTATTTATGCCGACTTTGAAGAAAGTTCGGTGAGTAAGATTTTTGACTATACCGATTTTGGCTACCGCCGAGTCAAAGTCTTGCGCCCTCTACGCATTGATCTTCAATTTGATGCGGAAAAACTGGAATTGTTTAAAGCATCAAAAGAGTTTAGCAAGTTATCCGACAGCGACCAAAATGCGGTATCAGCTCATATTGAGCAGCAGTTTGGTGACAGCAAAGACTATGCTTGGTTTGACAATACATTCCTGAAAAATCTACCACTCAGCAAAGTCAGTAAGGGCTTAAAGAATGCTTTGATCGCTGCGTTTGGGGTACAAAATCCTGATGCCGAAGCCGTTGAAATTAATGGTGAAGTGCAAATGGATACTGACCTTACCGATTACGAGAACATCCCGCTTAATCAAGATATTGCTGCTTATATGGCGAAAGAGGTCCTTCCTCATGCGCCTGATGCGATAGTTGATACTACCTATACCGACAGCAAAGACGGTCAAGTGGGTGTGGTCGGTTATGAAATTAACTTTAACCGCTATTTCTATGTGTTTGAGCAGCCACGCCACCCGAATGAGATTATGGCGGAGATTAAAGAACTGTCTGCCGAAGTTGCGCAATTGCTTGGGGAGGTTTAAAGATGCAATTTGAACAATACCCAAGCTATAAAAATAGCGGTGTGGAATGGTTAGGTGATGTACCTGAGCATTGGCAAGTCAAACCCAATAAGTATGTATTTAAAATCCAAAAGCGTATTGCAGGAACATTAGGTTTTAATGTTCTTTCAATTACTCAAAAAGGTTTAAAAATTAAAGATATTGAAAGTAATGCGGGGCAAATGGCTCAAGATTATTCTAAATACCAAATTGTAAATATCGGTGATTTTGCAATGAATCACATGGACTTACTAACGGGATGGATTGATATTGCCAAAGTTAAAGGTGTTACTAGCCCTGATTACCGAGTATTTGAAGTTAGAAATAAAAAAGTTAATAAAGAATATTTTTTACATTTATTCCAATTAGGTTATAGAAATAAAATTCTTTTTGCTTTTGGTCAAGGTGCTGCTCAGATGGGCAGATGGCGTTTGCAGAGTGAAACTTTTAATACTTTAAAAATGCCATTTCCTAGCATTGAGGAACAAGAAAAAATCGTTGCATTCCTCGACACGGAAACCACCCGAATTGATAACCTCATCGCCAAACAAGAAAAGTTAATTGAGCTTTTAGAAGAACAGCGTAAGTCGATTATTTCTCATGCTGTCACTAAAGGTTTAAATCCTAATGCACCAATGAAAGATAGTGGTGTGGAATGGTTGGGCGAAGTGCCTGAGCATTGGACGGTGTTAAAGAACAGACACATATTCAATTTTAGTAAAGGCCTAAGTATCACGAAAGAAAACTTACAGGAATCAGGAATTCCGTGTGTTAGTTATGGTGAGGTGCACTCAAAATTTGGATTTGAATTTAACCCTGAAATTAATGACATGAAATTTGTGTCAGAAGAATATTTAGAAACCTCAAAAAACTGCCTTTTGAATAGTGGTGATTTTATCTTTGCTGATACATCAGAAGATTTTGAAGGTTCAGGTAATTTCTCATATTTAAATAGTAATTCCCAAGTTTTCGCAGGGTATCATACTGTTATTGCTCGTTTAAAATCGAAACAAAAACCGAGATTCTTTGCATACATATTTGATTCAAATGCACATCGCAAACAAATTCAAACACAAGTTAAAGGTATTAAAGTTTTTAGTATTACCCAAGGTATATTAAAAGACATATATTCTTGGCTGCCGCCAGTTCATGAACAAGATTTAATTGTTGAGTATTTAGATAATGAATGTAAAAAAATATCATTATTAAAAGCCAAGCAAACAGAACTAATCGAAAAGCTTAAAGAATATCGTGCTTCGATTATCTCCCATGCTGTCACAGGCAAAATTGACGTAAGGGCGTTCGGCGCATGATTTCTTTAGCAAAGTGTAAATTTCGCTTTACTTCAATAGCGACATTTGTCATTATTCTTTCCAACATACCTGCCATGCCTAGGTTCAAGTTCGCTTGTTCACGCACAAATCGGCAGGTTTTTTTTGCCTGAGAAAAGACGATGGTTCAATTCACCAAACAGGCAAAAAGCAACCAAGACCATCTGCAAACATGGCAAGACCGTGGCTTGATCATTCCTGATCTTGCACGGGCAGACCGCTATTTAAGCTTTATTGGCTACTATCGCCTATCGGCTTATACCATTCCATTTCAGCAAATTGTCACTACGCCTTCAACGGTTTTACATCAATTTAAAGCCAATACCACATTTGATGATGTACTCGATCTATATATCTTTGATCGGGAGTTACGGCTCTTGGTTATGGATGCGATTGAACGTATCGAAGTCGCTATACGGGCACAAATTTGTAATGTGTTATGTCATCTTTCCAATGATGCTTTTTGGTACACCGATGAACAGCATTTTAATTATGGCTATGCCCACATGCGCTTGCTTGCCAGTATTGAACGGCAATTACTGGATGAAAAAAGCCGCTTAGAGCGTGATGAAAAAGCCATTGATCAACGTAAATCTGTATCGCAAGCTGATAAAGATGCTTTGAAAGACAAAGTGCGTAAAGAAAACTTCTTACGCCACTATTTATCTAAATATGACAGTCCAAAATTACCGCCTTCGTGGATGATGATTGAAATGCTGACTTGGGGCGAACTCAGCCATCTTTATGTTGGACTTAAATCGACTCAAGCCAAAAAACAGATTGCTCAAAACTTAGGAATACATGCCGAAGTTTTAGAATCATGGCTGAAAACGCTGAATGATGTACGCAATATTTGCGCCCACCATAGCCGACTATGGAATAAAGAACATGGGCGAAGTATCAAGATTCCAACGTCAAATGCAATTCAATGGCTTCAACAACCAATCATATTGAGTAATACCGCGATTCGCTATGAGAAGCGTACCTATATGCTTTTGGTGGCAATACAAACCTTACTTTATAAGATCAGCCCAAATTCAACATGGGCAAAACGACTCAAAGATTTAATTGAGCAGTATCCATCACTATCCAAAGCCAACATGGGAATGCCTGAGTTATGGTATCAAGACCCGTTTTGGCAATACGCATTACAACAGAATTAAAAATTAGGGAAAAAGCATGAATATTTTGACAGACAAAGCTCATTATGAAAGTCACTTAGAAGTCTATATTGTGCAAAAACTGCAAGCGCAAGGTTGGGTGGTTGGGCAAAGTAAAAACTACCATACCGAATATGCACTCTATCCCGAAGATTTAATCACATGGATTCAAGCCACACAGCCTGAAAAGTGGGAAAAACTGCAAGCCTTGAATGGCAATAATACCGAAAAACGCATCATCGACCGCTTGGATGATGAACTGAATAAGAAAGGCACAATCCATATCTTTCGTAATGGCTTTAGCATGGCGGGCGCAGGCACAATCGACCTCAGTGAAAGCGCACCCGAAGATGGACGCAATCAAGCCGTCATTGACCGCTATAACGCCAATATTCTACGTGTTGTCCCACAACTCAAATATCATCCATCCAAAGATGCAGGGATTTTGGACCTTGTGTTCTTTATTAATGGCTTGCCAATGGCAACGGTGGAAATTAAGACTGAGTTTAACCAGTCTTTAGAAGATGCCATTGAGCAGTATAAAAATGACCGTAAGCCGATAGACCCTAAAACAAGACGTAAAGAGCCATTGCTGACACCCAAGCGTGGTGCAATTGTGCATTTTGCCTTGTCTGAATCTGAAATTGCCATGACCACCGCTTTAGATGGTGAAAGCACCTATTTCTTGCCGTTTAACAAAGGTAATCAGGGACATGCAGGCAACCCTCCTGCGGATGCAGCCAAAGGTGAGGATTATCCAGTGGCGTATTTTTGGGATTATGTCTGCCAACGTGATAATTGGCTGAAAATTTTCCATAATTTTGTCTATGTAGAAAAGAAAAACAAAGTCGATCTATATGGTAATTGGACGGTACAGGAACGCCTGATTTTCCCGCGTTACCATCAGTTTGATGCGGTGAATAAAATCATAGCCGATGTGCAAGAAAAAGGCGTAGGACTGAATTATCTATGTGAACATAGTGCAGGCTCAGGCAAAACCTCTACAATTTCTTGGGTGTGTCATTCACTGGTGCGTTTGCGTCACAATGACGGTACACCGTTTTATAACTCCGTCATTGTGGTGACAGACAGAACGGTACTGGATGACCAGTTACAGGAAGCCATTCAACAATTAGACCATCAGAAAGGCTTAATTGCTGCAATTAACCGTGATGACAAAGAACATGCAGGCAAATCGAAAAGCAAACAGCTTGAAGATGCACTGTTGTCCAATAAACAGATCATTATTGTGACCATTCAGACTTTCCCGCATGTGATGGAAGCGATTCTGACCAATACCAGTTTAAGCGACCGTAACTACGGTATTGTCATTGATGAAGCACATACCTCGCAAACAGGCTCAACAGCATCTAAACTGCAAGCGACATTGGCATTGCAGTCGGGTGAAGCAATGGCTAACCTGACTGTTGAGGAATTACTTGAGCAGATTCAAAAAGCCCGTGTACAGTCTAAAAACATCAGTCACTTTGCCTTTACTGCAACCCCAAAACACTCGACTAAAATGCTGTTTGGGCGCACTAAAAATGGTGAGCCTGCCAGTGATGACAATTTACCTGAATCCTTTCATTTGTATCCGCAACGTCAAGCCATCGAAGAAGGCTTTATTTTAGATGTACTGCAAGGCTACGTGCCTTATAAAACAGCTTTTAAACTCGGCGGTGAAGCTGTTGATGATGATAAACGGGTCAATTCTAAAGCAGCCAAAAAAGCCTTAGCCCGTTGGATGGCTTTACACGCGACCAATGTCACCCAAAAGGTGCAGTTTATTATTCAACACTTTCACCACAATGTTGCCAATTTGCTTAATGGTCAAGCCAAAGCCATGATCGTGACCAGTTCACGCCCTGCGGCAGCACGATATAAAATTGCCTTGGAAAAATATATTGATGATAACCCTGAATACAGTGCCTACCGTGTCTTGGTGGCATTTTCGGGTAAGCTCACGGGCAAACAGATTAGCCATGAAGCAGATGGTGATAGCGAAAACGGGGTGCTATTTCAAGTTGGTGAAGATGCTGAATTTACCGAAGCCAATATGAATGCCGATGCACCTAATTCTGATTTACGCATCGCATTTGACCGCCCTGAATATCGCTTAATGGTAGTGGCGAATAAATTCCAAACAGGCTTTGACCAACCCAAACTCTGCGCCATGTACATTGATAAAGTCATTGCCAATGAAGTTGAAGTGGTACAAACCTTGTCACGCTTAAACCGTACCACCACAGGCAAAGATCAAACCTTTGTAATTGACTTTGTAAATGACCCTGAATGGATTTTAAAGTGCTTCAAAAAGTACGACAACGGGGCAAAAATGGTGGATGTACAAGACCCGAATGTGGTTTATACCATCAAAGACAATATTGAAGAACTTGATCTGATTACCGAAGATGATTTGGAGGAGTTTAAAGCAGCTCGTTTTAAAACTATCCGCGATATTAGCAATCATGATTTCAAAGAAACCACACATCCCGACCTGTTTAAAGCAACCGATCGTGTCGCCCGCCTGTTTAACCAAAAACTGAAAATGCTCAAACAGGCGATTGAGCTACAGGAAACTGCATTTGATCAAGCCAAAGCAGACGGCAATGATGAAGGCGCAGAAAAAGCCGAATTTGAGCGCAAGCAGTTAGACGTAGAATTACAAACTTTAATGCGCTTTAAAGGCAATTTGGATAAGTTTAGCCGTATTTATTCCTATGTAGCACAGCTTATTGACTTTGGCGATCCTGAACTTGAAAACTTCTCGGCATTTACCAAGCTCTTATCCAAACGATTAAATGGTATGTCTGCTAAAGAAATTGATATTTCAGGCTTGGTACTGACTGGCTTTGGCATCTTTAAAAAGAAACTTAAAACCGATGATACCGATCATCCCGAAGCGGATGAACCTCAACCATTAGCCCCCATCCAAGGCACAGCCAATGGTGATTTACAGCCAACCAAAATGACTTATCTGAAAGAAGTCATTGATCTTATTGCTCAGACTTTTGGCGATATTTCCACCCGTGAAGAACAGGTGGTATACATCAATCATTTAGTAACCATTCTACGAAATAACGATGTAGTTATGGCTCAGATTGAAAATAATCCTGAATCCACAGCCTTGCAAGGTAATTTGCCATCGGCAACGAAAGGCGCAATTATTCAAGCACTGACCTCACATCAAGACTTATCAGCATTGTTGCTCAAGACCGATGCACAAGCGATGCAGAATGTGATCAAGGTGCTGTATAAATTGCTTAAAGATGGTGAAACCATTGATGTGCATCGTCTAACATAACGGAGTATTGGAATGATTGATATTCTGCAACTGGAAGGTGTACAGCCGATAGATTACCGTAATGAAGATGGCTGTATTATGATTACCGTACAGTCAAGCGGTGAGCATTTGGAAACATGCCCTGAATGCGGTGGACGCTTATATAAGCACGGCCAGCGTATCAATCATTTTGCTGATACCCCCTTGCAGATGCAACCTGTAAAAATTGAGGTGATACGAACACGCTATCGCTGTTCTGAATGCAAAAGCATGATTACCCCTCAACTCAGCTTCTTAGATGAAAAACGCAGAGCGACCCATCGGCTGATTCAGCAAGTACGCAAGCGTTGCTTAGATCGAACCTTTACGCAACTTGCCGAAGATACGGGTGTAGTCGTGAACACCATTAAAAACATTACGCTCGATTTCGTGGAGGAATTAGAACGAGATATTAAGTTTGAAACTCCAACGATTATGGGTATTGATGAACTTAAATTGATGGGAACATATCGCTGTGTCATCACCAACCTTGCTATGAACAGCTTATATGATATGTTGCCTGAAAGAACTCAAGATACATTGATACCATACTTCGCCAAACTGCCTGATGCAGAAAAAGTAGAATGGATTTGTAGTGATATGTGGCGACCCTTCAAAAAGTCATTCCGTCTGCACCTACCAAATGCCAAGTTGGTTATTGATAAGTTTCATGTAGTGAGAATGGCAAGTGAAGCTTTAGACACTGAACGTAAAGCTTTACAAAGTAGTTTGGATCGTGATGCCCGACTGAATATGAAAAAACATTTACGGTGGATACTGCTTAGACGACCAAATTCATTGACCGAAGATCAACAAAGAATTTTAGGAAATTTAGAAAAATGGCATCCTGAGTTTAAGGAAGCTTATGACCTCAAAGAGCAGTTTTATAATATTTATGAAGCAACAACCAAAGACGATGCCATACAAAGGTTTCATGAATGGGAAAGCAGTATTCCCAAATATTTAAAGTCTTTCCGTGACGTTGCTAAAACTGTGAATAATCACTTTGAGGATATATTCACCTATTGGGATGCGCCAATAAGAATTACCAATGCTTATACTGAGGGGCATAATGGTATTACAAGGGTCGCAAATCGAATGGGACGAGGATATACCTTTGAGGTGCTTCGAGCAAAAATGTTATATAACAAAGTGGCTCGATCTATTACAACTTTAAAGACTCCATCATCTTCATTAAAATCAACCGAAGGTTATGAGGGTTTAACTGCATTTCCAACCAAGCAAGAGAATAATAAGTTGGAATATGGCGCTTATATTCCAACCTTGGTTGAATTGTATGGCGGTGATGAATATTTAGATGAAGAACTAATTTCAACCATATAATGCAAATAGCCTTTTTAATAAAACCTACGTTTTCTTGATTCGCACTGTAGAGTCCAATTTTATTACTAAAGCGTGTGTACTGACCTTTTTTGAGTGAATTTTCCGCCATGTCTTTCCCTACTCTATGCTTTGCCAAAAATGTGAAACTATTTGTTGTGTAATGCCAAAATTTTCACAAATAAGTGTATTACTAATAAGCATGAAAGCAACATAAGGCTGTTCTTTTTTTAGCTAGTTGATTCATAACCTATAAAAAATAGATATGAAAAAGCCCCAATGTTGCAAATGGGACTTTTTTGTTGCCAAGGTTAAACTACTTAGCTAAAACTTGATCCACTGAACCAATTAACTTTCGGATTACTTCACCTTCTAGGGTGTTGTTATAGGTGTGTCATTTCAAATTTAAATTTTATCCCACCTCTTGAACAAGAGTATTAAGAATAAAACTGGATAAGCAATTGGCCATAAAACTGTAAAAAGTATTTTTGATGAATAAGGACTAATTTTCATCAAAAAAATTTTATTAATAAAATAGTACCCCGTTAAAACATAAAAAACCGCACTAAAGTACTGGTGCATATTAATCAGTAAACACCACCAGATAATAGCCCAAAGAATCGCTACAAAAGTAAGGTAAAGGTAGAAAGCTTTATTTAGTTGCATGTTCATCATCTTTGTTCGGCATAACATTACCTTTTAAAAATCTACAATTGATCTAGTTCCCTTAGGAAAAAAACCACTAATTGCTTAGTGGTTCGTTCTGATCTGGTGATTAATTGGATTCCGTGGATATGACAATAGATGTCATATAAAACCTTCTTTGAACTGTCGCCCTTCCAGCGACTCTAAGTGCATTTCAAGGAAATCTATTGCCACTTCTGAGTAATTTGCGTTGGCTGAACAATTCACCAACTTTTCATCACAAAGACATTTTCCCAAATTTGCCAACTGAGTAACCAACTCATTTCGTACAGAAGCCAAGCTGAGAGCTTCAATCTGAGCTTGCAGTTCTTCACTGAAAAACTGCAGTTCCATACGATTACCACATTGTTGTTGCAGTAGATATTTATTTAATACCGCTACGGCTTTAGCGGTATTTAATTCACCGTTCATCAATATTACTTATTGTGACGGTACTGGCTTGGATAAACAGGGTTTGGATCAGCCCATAAACCAAGGCGTTGAGAACGTGCGTTGCTTTCAGCACTCAAAATAATTTTATCTTTGAGATATTCACGATAAGCCCATGCATAGCCATCTTTAACTTGCTTATAGTTAACACTATTCACGATGTTTAAGTTGGGCACTTGGTTTGTACGCATCTGAAAAATGGTACCAAGAGTACGACCGTAGCGGTCCTTACTATTTTCTTGCACATACACAATCGTTTCATGCAAGAAACTGATGTTCTGACGCGATTTCTGACCAAAAGCTTGACTTTTTTCTGGTGCATCAATCTGGTTGAAGCGAACACGGATCTGCTCATTGTTGTTGTTTAAAACGGTGATAGTGTCGCCGTCAGAAATACGTACAACTTTGCCAACAAAATCGGCTTGAGCTGCAGTAGCAACAACAGACATGGATAAGGTTAAAGCTAAACTTTTTAAAGTTGTATTAAGGTTCATTTTGAATCCTTAGTGGGTAAAGAATAGGTAAATTGTATCGCATTACGTAACTGCAATTTTTTTCTTAAAAAATATATTCAGCTGATTAGTTAGGATTTATCCCCTTTCTCTCAAGCCATTTTTTCCATTGAAGTGCATACGCAACTAAACCAGGTTGTTTCGCCGTGCCATTGCGATATATCGCATTAAAAGATGGCGTCCATGAGTGGTAAGCAGCTGCTCTAACCCAAAAATCGGTTGACGGTTTTGTGGTTAATCGATTTCGCAAGATCTTGGCTGCAAGTCGCGCATTCAGACATCCATCAGTACGCACATAATGGCTGTTATAATTTTCAAACATACCGCCACGTTTAAAGTGCATGGAATTGATTTGGAATTGCCCCATATCCAATGAACGGTTTTTGTTTTGCGCTGTTTGTCCATTGGTACCACGCTCTTTGCTATGTATACCCAATAAAACATACAGCGGAACACCTTCTGACCGCGCAGCATGAATAACACAACTCAAAGTAGCGACTCTACCCGGTACGGTTTGATCGTAAGATACACTCGCTTGGTTGTATTGATTGTATTGCGTAGTTGGATAGGTATAAGAAACAGGACGGATATTCTGGCGAACGGGTTGTTGTTGTGGTGCTGGTGCTTGCTGGCCACTAGGTTGTGGTCCATTTTGTGCAACTGCCGTGCGCTCAGTGCTAGTCGGAGTTTCTTCAGTTTTTTGCGGTGTGTACTTCACGCCCAAGTAACGACTCGTAAATCCTCTTGGCTTTGCTGGCGCCGTTTCTTGCTGAGTGTTGGTCATGACCTGAAATGGTCGATATGGTGTACTTGATCCATTAGAATTGACATGGTTTGCATATGCACCTAGAGCCTCAGAACTTTGAGGCAATTGAGCATAAGCAACGCTTGATCCTAATAGAGTCGCAAATAGCGTTGGTTTTAACAGCATATTAATCAGCACCTTTATCGTTGTTGTTGAAATTGTCGATTAGGTGCTGTTTACGGTCAGCTAACTTATTCAGTGTTTCAACTGGCAATGGGTTTTTGCCGTCATACCACGATAAGCTATATTTTTTTGGCGCATAGCGGAACCATGCCAAGAATGGCGCATTCGGTAAAAATAAAAGACCAGTACGGACTTGCCACGCACGATAAGCTGAATTGATGCTAACCATGTATAGATAAAACACCAATAATACACCTGGTACAACAAGCATTGGATATAGCGCTTTAAAGAACATATAAACTACGTAGAAGCCTGTAAACATAGATAATGCTAAATACAAATAAGACGAAAACTGATGGTTTTTAACAAGCTTGTCTATTTCATCATTACTCATTGAAGCTAAACGTTCTTGCCCTCTTGGGTAGTGAGTATTAGCAATGAGTCTTTTCAGTTGTTTAAAATTGTTAGGTGCGACAATTTCATATTCACATAAAGGGTGTGCACATACCCAATTCACGTTGCCTTTATAAGAACGTGGAATCCTGTTGTCATGCATTAAAATCGATTTACCGCATTCGGGGCATGTTGGAGACAGCATTGATCTAATATTAGATAAATGCGGTAAAAACCCTTTTCTAGCTGAACTCCAGTGGGTTTTACGCCCGAAATCAAAAAAGACTCGCTTTAAAATACCTGATTTACGGGGTTGACTAGCTTCAATTGCCTGTTTAATGGCAGCTTCATCTAAAACCTCATTGGTAATATTTACCTTTTGTGTAGCACTATCAGAACTATTTTTATCTGAAGACATACTTTTACCTACGGACTTTTATTATGTAGAATACGTTATTATATTAAAGGATTTTCAACGTGTCTAAAACCCTTTTTATTTTCGCAACGGTTATTTTAATTTCCACCCTTTTAAGTGCCTGTAATAACTCTAATACTCCAAATGAACAAGATCCATTAAAAGGTCAAGAACAGAAGTTTTTAGACGAATCGGCAACGAGTGAATCAAAAGAACTTGTGTTTTATGACTTGGTAGATCCTAAGAAAAAAGACCAACCTATAAAGGCTGAAGAAGCAAGTGCTTCCGAGCCTGAAGCCCAAGAACAACAACCTGAAAACGCCTTATCTCCTGAGGTTCTTGAAGCGATTCGTAAACATACAGAACGACAAGAAAAAAAGGAAAATGCACTCAGAACAATAGCTGAAGCTAAGCGTATTGAAGCATTATTAGTAGGTAAAGATCGCAGTAGTGATGATGGCTATACCTATAACAGTGATGAATAATTGATATATCAATGGTTTTAACCAATACAAACTTATTATTTTAAGTTAAAATGATTTTAAATTTTTTGGTATATACGGTTATGTTTAACAGTGCTTTTAAGAAACATAAAATAAAAATATGTTTTGGCTTGCCAATCATAATTGTGGTTTCGATCTTAATATTCAAAATCTACTCCTACCCCTTTAAGCCAAGACTCTTAAGCCCCGATTGGATTGAAAGTCGCTACAATGGTTGGGAAGTTGAACATCATGACTTATGGATTGCTACAATTGTGGATGTTGTTGGTCCAAAAACAGTAAAAATTAGAAATCAAAATGGAGAAGAAAAAATTATGGATCTTCTCTATATAAATGCTTTGCAATCTTCGGAAAAAATGAAAAACCTCTATATCAATAGCTTGTCCGGTTATGTTGGCCAACAGCTATTTGTAAAAGGAGATTCAGACAAAGCGCGGTTTAATGGCGTCTTGATCGATGGTAACGGTGAAAATATCAATCTAAACCTAACTTATGTACCAGGTGCGGTATTGGATATGTCATCAACTGCATACATTCATGACCGAGAAAAGCAATTAGTTCCTTATTTCGCGAATATCAATTCAGAAAATAGAACGTTTTAAGTTATAAATTAAGGGATATTAGAAAGGCCAAGCTATGCCAGCACCATTATGTTTTCTCACACTGGAATTTACCGCCAAAGTCAAGAATCCAGTTGATGTGCCTGACATTATTAAGTCGTCTATTTTGACGCGTATTAAAAAGTGCCGCACATCATCAATAGAACAGGTTCAGTATCTTTATAATGCTGAAGAGAGCTACTGGAAGCCAAAAAAACAAGTCACTGAAGAAGCAACTCAATATCATGGCATCACCAATGAAGATTTATTAACGCAAGACTCAATCAATGGTCTAAAGATTAAAAACTATGTTGTGTATTGGGCAAACGTTTATACATTTAGAATTTTGCAAAAAAGCAAAGTGAAGTTTTTTAATCACCGCTTTATCTTTTTAAACAACTTAATCAACGTGATTGGTGAAGATGGTTCCCTACCCATGACAGAATGGGCACGTTTAGCCAGTGCAGCTTCGGGAAATAATGAATTTCCAGAAGAGATACTGACTAACACTAACAATAAGGTCATCTGTTTGACCGTTATATTTGATTATATTTCTGAAAAATTAACATCACTTTATGGTTTGGATCTAAATAAGCATTACGATCTGGTTGCTGCAGTACAATACAACAGTGCCATCAAAGCTAAGAGTCAAAAATCATTAAAGGTTCATAAGCTTATGCGTGATGATTTTAATGAGTTTAAATTGCTTTTAGACAAAGGCATGGAGATTAAGAGAATTAAAAAGGAATATTTTATAAATAATAACTATCTCCCTTAAACCTAAAAGCCACTTTCTTAAAAGTGGCTTTTTTTACGTTAAACATAAAATAAACTATCACTAAAACCCTTTTTTAAAATATAATACTTTTAATTTCTATTTTAACTGGTGATACATTGTGAGTTTAATTAAGAAGCAAAAAGACATTCTATCTCACGACCCTCTTGTTTCAATTTTTAGTAACAATGACCTTTTAACAATCTCAGTTGATACGGATTCTGAAGATTTGAATCGTCAACCTAAAAATATAAAAATCCCGAATGCCGATCTTAAAGAGTTAACAATACAAATCAGTGGTTTTGATACTTTAGAAAACAATGATGTTGGTCGTTATTTCACTTGTTCTGGTACCGTAGAGCTCGTTAATACACTAGGTAATGGTGAAGAAAAACGTTTTGTATTAGCAGAGCCAAAAATCAAAGTAAACGTGGTTAAAAAAGGTCATTTACCGCAAACAGAACAAATTAAACAATTGGTTCGTAATGCGTGGATGGATGCATTTAGTGATGGTTGCCAAAACATTAACCAACCTTACCACTATGAAGATGAAACTTGGTTTGAACGCTTCAAAGGTAGCATTATTGGTAAGTTTGTACTGATCGTACTTGCCACTTTCTTCGCTGCTTTCATTGGTTTGGCTATTTTTGGTTATGTTGCTGGTAAAAAACAACAGGACCCAACATTAGAAATTGCGAATCAAATTGCTCAAGATCCTGAAGCATTAAAGCAATTGCTGAATCAATATGATCAACAAAATAACCAAGCTGGTGCACCTACTCCACAAGCATTACCAGAACAAGCAGCTGAGCAAGAAAGACAGCAAGAAATTAGCTCATTCGGTTTAGATGCTGGATCTAGCGAATAACGCTGATTAAGCAATAAAAAAGCACCTTAGTCATAAATACTTTGGTGCTTTTTTTGAGCCTAAATTTATTATGCAAATTTAAAAAGAATCCAAATGATTACGAGATGTACTGGATAGAACCAGTACGCCCACTTCCCCACTGGCGGTAATTCAAAAGGTATATTCATGTGCTGTCCTTTCAGTAGGAATTGTGCACCAATATACGTTGCAATGGCGCTACTGACAGCAAATGAGAATGCCAAAGAATATGTAGTCATATCCGTATAGTAGCCACCAATCAACCAGTTGAAAATGTTGGCCAATGAAGTGAGCAAGACGCTGATCATTAAAAAGTATTTCTTAGAACGAACGTTGGTTGTTTTAAAGAATAAATACAGGAATACAATTAATAAAACGCCCCACACGCTATACATAATAAAATTAGATAGCAATGTGGTCACGACTAACAGAGAGACAAACTGCAGCGTTGCATATTTATGTTTAGATTCCCCCAATACAACAAGCAAAAATCCTAAAAGCAACGTAGGCATGACGTTCAGTGTTGTAAATGGCTCTTGGTTGAATAGTTGATACGGTACTTCTGATAGCACACAAAACAACGCCAAATTTTTAAAATAGTTTTTTAATGTATGGGTTTTCTTTTTAGGAATAGCTTGGTTCAAATTGAATGCAAGCATGATACAAAAAATAGGAAAAGCACAACGGCCAATCGTCCTCAACAACAGATTATATTGAGGAAATAATATTGATGCGTGGTCAATAACCATGGTCACAATCGCAATCCACTTCAATAGATCCAAGGCTCTATTGCGATCTCGCACGGCGCTTTGGCTAATTACAGCTTCTTGTAGATGAACCATGTGTTATTTTTCGCTAAAGGGTTTGTATAAGCATCACTACGCTGTTTTCGGGTGTTGTTACGATTATCTAAGATCTCAATGCTATTCCAACCTTCGGGATAACCGAGCACCAGGCCAGAGTTATAAAATCTCGTGCGATGACGCTCTTCATCGCCGGCATAAAACAAGTACGCACGAATATCGTTATACGGTCGATGCCCGACCAATACGTTATCTTCATCACGATCAAAGTACTCATAAATTAAATCCGTATATTCACGATTGAAGTATCCGCACTTCTCAAACAGATCTGCACTTGAACGAAAAGTAATAGATTCCTTGGCCAGTGTTTTATTTAAAATCATGCGAGTGACATTACGAGCAAACACGGGCAAATTAAAATGCACAGGCAAATGAATTTCATTTATTTCGGACAAATCAATAGGATCACCAAAAGGACTAGAAAGTTCTAATGCTTTTTGATAAAAGTCCATCCATTGTGCAAGATATTCATCAACAAACTTTTTCTCACCATAATAAATTGGTAATCCATCAACCGTTAAAAGGTTTTGTGGAGGAAAAATATTGTTTCTTAAATCTAAGATGCTTTGTTTTAATTTTGCGATTTCGATTGGATCACTAATCATAACAACTCACTCGAATTAGAGTATTAAAATAATTATATAGGGTTTTAATTAATTGGATATAAGTTTTTAGCTCAGTAAATAAGCATTTTTGTTGTGTGGCGAATTAGAATTGATAAAAAATTTAAAAGAATATTTATTCTAGGAATTATTGATACAATGTATCTAATTTCTTACGAATTAGTATATACAATTGGGATTACTATGCTTACCCCTGATCGAATAGACAAAAAAGTTAATTTGGCTGGAATTGACAAGTCGTGGACCAATTTATTAAATCACTTGGACATTGATAGTCATCCTGAATACAACATCAATAAAACTCAGCCATGGTACTTGGCTAATTTTGTAGATTACCTACGCCTACTCAACTTTAAGTTTGATGAATTAAATCTAAGAGAGATTCGTGCAGTTGATTATGACTTGGTAGATTGGTCATTTCTTAAATCTAATCGCCTAAATGGTGTTGAGGTGTTTAAGGACCTTACCATTTATCTGCAGAAACCCATTTTTGTTACGCAATATCCTAAATGTGTAGCCATCAATGCTGATGTTCGCGATCGTAAGCTTGCAGAGGTTATTTATGATTACTACAGACGCTTCTTACCGTTTTTCTATTCATTCATTAAATTGATCAGATCAACGCAGCGCTTATCTCTAGAACGTAAATTCCCCGTGATTGATAACTTTATGTCTAATTTTGGAGATCTTAGTACTGGTGAGTTTTATTCAAATATTCCATTTGATGATGCAGAGCTCAAAAGGATTTTGAAAAATGGCTTTGAAAAATATAGAGAGCATAAATCAGAACAGCGGTTTAGCCGTGCCATCGCAGAGCTAACACCGATGTTTAAAGCTTTGTCTGAATACTTAAAGATTGTGTCTACGGTTAACTACGTGGATCTAGACCTTATTCACTTCTTACACAATGCATTTTTGGGTAAAAACTTTAATGTTTATTCAGATCTATTCGCTTTGGATAAAGAACCTAATTTGTTGGTCAATTTAAGTTGGACATACACAAAAGCATTTCAATATTCATAAATAGCACCATGGTCGTTTATGTGCATCGGCTATATCAAAAGGAAGAAGAATATAGCGATCTTTTAACGAAAGGGCCTGGCCATACCGAAGTTTTGTAGCAGAAGAAAAATCTGTACTGGTTTTGCCCGTGGCAAAGTCTAACCAAAAGACGTCATTTCCATCGCAGAATAAACCTAAATTATCCTTTTCAAGCGCCACATACTTGATATAAGGATCATCTATTTGTGAGATCGAGGGAATATATTGATAGTCCACCTTTCATACAATATGTTTGCGAACGTGGTGCACGGCGATCGGTTGATCTATGGACCGTGCGTTATCCCATGCTACCTGAGCTTGCTCTAAAGTATATACGTGCGCTTGACAACATTCGTTGTATAGCCCTTTCCGTTAAAACCAGGCCACCCAATATTTGAGCCGACATTATCTCTAAAACAAGCTAGGTAAAGTTCAGTCATAAGGTTTCTCTTAAGCAACTTTCTTATTCAGTATGTGTTCGGCTAAGCGCTTGATACCGCCACCGTCCGTAATTAAATGTTCAAATAATTCGCCATTCGGGTTTTTAACTCCTTCCAACTGGCCTTTTTTGATGCCTAAGACATCAGAAATAATTGGATCTGAACCCGAATCAGCCAACAAGTAATATGCCGAGATCTGTTTGATTTGACCGTCACGGTCTAAGCGACCAATACATTGATCATGAACACCAGGCGACCAATCCAACTCACCAAACACAAATGTTTTGCATTTTGAGTGGTACTGCAAGCCATCAAGCCCGGCAGATGAACGTAATGAACTAATGAAGACTTTGCTTTCATCATTCAAGAATGCTTGTTTAGAACGTTCCTTAGCTGCAGGTCCTTCCGTGCCTGTATACATAACAGGATTGAATTCAGCCAAGCGTTCTAGCCAAATGTTGTACACATCTCGATGCCAACCATAAAGCATGACTGATTCACCAGACTCAACAAGCATACGCACGAACTCAGCGACATACGGCGCTTTGGCGATACCTGTTGCTTGGCGCATCATAATATTGAATTCTTCTGTCGCACGAAGCTTTTGCCCTTGGAATTCCTGAGTAGAGCTTAAAATTACTTTTGCCAGTTCCATTGCCTTGCCCTTAATTTGATCCAGTACTTTAGGATCGCTTTCGACATATTGAGGGATGATTTGTACTGGCGGTAACTCTCGATTTACATCTGCTCGAGTACGGCGCAACATTAGACCTTCATCACGTAAAAACATCCCAAACGCTTTAGGATCATTAATACGTTTTTCTTGTGAACACCACTCACGAGCGAATTCAGTAGCGGTACCTAAGCTATCAGGACGCAATATTTCAATGATGTTGTAGAATTCATCACCGTAGTTATAAATCGGTGTAGCTGATAGACCGAGGCGTAATTCAGCTTGGTCACTAATGAGTTTAGCAGCGGAATACTTTTGCGATGTATAGCCAGTCCGTAACTCTTGGATCTCGTCAAACACTACGTACTTAATCTTTCCGGCAAGATATTCAGCCCAACCGTTCAACTTTGAATAACTGGTGATAATGACATCGGGTGCTGCTTCACCCTCTTTGTGCAATGGATAAGGCGATGCTTTCTTTAGGATGTGACATTTTAGGTGCGGAGCAAAGCGTTCAATTTCATTCTTAATTTGCATTGGAAGATGTGTCATTGTCACAAAAAGCGCCGGGAGCGATTCAGGTAGAATCATCGGACATATTCCACTCGCTGTTTTGCCAAGGCCCAAATCATCCCCCAAGAGCAAACCTTTAACATTAAGTAGTAGATCTGCAGCTGCTCTTTGATACTCATATGGAGGCACAGCAAGATCAAATGTTTTGATCGGACGTTTATAGTCCATCACATCCAAAATATCTTCTTTTAGCGACACATAAGCCTTAGATTGCGCTTTCATGTATTTAAGATCATCAACACGCATTGGATAACGTTCAATAAACCAAAGTAGGTCGTGACAATTAGACGGCGTATCGCTTAACTCAATAAATTTTGATGCATGTTGGCTGACTTTTGGGAATACACGCTTAAGTCGTGTTTTAACATGTGGTTCACATTCAATGTGCCAGTTTTTTTCTTGACGAGAAATGGTGCCGTAAGATTTATACATTAGAAGACCCCCACTAAAATACGATGGCGGTAAATAAATTTATTGTTCAGTTGGATTGGAATGTTATTCACCCAATACGGTGTACCAACCACATAGAGCGCTTTTATGCTGTCATGGCTTAAATAACGATTGATCTGACGCAATAATGCGTTACGTGCACCATCTATTTTTAATTCAACACCCACCTTGCCGACATCAAGCTCAACAGTAAAATCAATGATGTCTTTATTTGATAGACGAACCTCACGTTCATACGGAATCTCATTGGCAATAAACATTTGCTCAATCGCGAGTTGTAAGTCTTTTTCGTTATAAAAACGGTATTTGTGTGAAGAAAACAGAATTCCAAGCTCTTCAATCGTTTTCATTCTGCATCCCCTTGGTCAGCTTTAGCAGCCTTTTTGTTTTTCTTCACCTGGCTTTTATCAATGGATTTTGACGGTACCAGTTCAACTTCACATTCAGTACACGACAATCTAAAAGTAGGACTACACGTTGCACCACGGCCACACTCAGGACACGCAAAAGATGCCCTAGTCTGTTTCTTAGGCTCAGGCTCTTCAAAATTGGCTGAACCAAGCTCTTGATAGAGTGTTTCACCGATCATAGTTTCTTTGAGTACAAAAAACTCGTTATCATCGCCGTTTGGTTGTTCACCCTTATAAAGTTTAACAACCTTAGGTTCTGGTATTGGTTGGTCGTCATCATCTAGCGGATCTTCATCAAAAGCCGTTGGATAATAACCGCCAAGGTTTGCAGCGGTATTTGATATGTCGATTAGTCCGATCGCTACATCAAAGGGATTCATTGTAGTGGGAGTCGGTTCCTCAACTGGCTTCTCTTTTTTAGGTGATTTCAAAGCTGAATTGATTTCATTGCCAAGTAAGGCAATATGAAATAGCTTTGGAGAAGCAGTCGGAATGGACTCCAACAACTGCACTTGCTCTTGAATCATTTCAAGACTGGAAATCGTTTTGGGTGCGTACTTGTCATACCATTTGATGATACGCCCTTCATCGACAAGCTCATTGCACACTTGAATAAACAAGCCATCAGGTACAACGATTTCGGTCATCTTCTCGCCTGTCGTGCGACCTTCTTTTGTGCCGTCATCAGTCATAATCAAACCGATCTCAAGCATAAATGTCGCAAACTCAGCATTGTGATATGAGCGTTTAGATGGCTCACCACAAATGCTTTGTTTCATATGACACATCTCATGTGCATAGCATTTAAAAATGTTAAGCAATGGTTGGGTGCCAAAGTAATCAGGGTTAAGGGCCAGTTCGTGCGTATACGCCGTATCATCTTCTGTCGAAGCAAATCTATTCTCAGACCAATAACCGGTATTTTTGTTGATACGTTGAAGCGTAATCAAACAATCTGGTAATTCATTTTTGAATAGCCTTTCATTGAAACGGTCATACACCAACTGCAGTTCTTCATAAAACTGCAACGTAGTTCTATTCTTTATGTTCATTTTTCAGTCGTCCAAACAGGATCAAACTAGGTGTGGATTGTACAAAACAACGCTTAAAGTTTACGCACAGCTTAAAATACAGTCAATAGTTTAAAATAATCAGCAAAGCATATATTTTTTAAAAAAAAAGTTTCCAACACAAAAATAAGTATCATGAAAGTGTGGGTTTAATGAATTGTGGTTGATTTTCATAATACGAGTATTACGCTTTTTGAGGGTTTTAAGTATATTATAAGCCACTTTTGTTTAATGCACATAGAAGTTACTTTTAGCGTTTATAAATGCTGAATAATACCCTTATTGTCAATAGGGCTTTATTTAAAGTAATGGTTCTTAATAATGCTGTTTATAGAAAACTGGATATCGAAATGAGTCTGAATAACATAAAACTAACAGCCAATTGTTTTGCCCTTACACACCCTGAAAATGAAAAGAACTTGTTCAAGTACATTTTTAGAGAAATGTTTAAACGAAATAAGGTCGAGACATTCTGTTCCGCAAAAGTCATATTTTTTACTGATGGCAAGCACATCTATTTAAGAACGTGCGTATCGGACGTCAAAATCCCAATGGCCAAAGAATACATTGAAATTTCGCACGGTCAGCAAATCACTGGAAAAATCATGGTTCCTCTTAACCGAGAGTGTAGCTTTAACCGTCAAGAAATTGAAGAATACATTTCGGTCCACGGCGAAAAACCCAAAGGCAATTCAGGTAAGAAGCGTAAAAATCTAACTGCAGATGAAGCAGCCGAATTCACCAAAAACGCTCTTAGTAGCAAAGGTCTATTGGATGTCACTATAATTGAGCAACAATGTGGACCACAGCTCAGCATTTTGAATATTCCAGTCCAGACCAGAGATATTTCATTTAGTGCGACTGTTGGGGATTTAGTGCTATTTAAAACAGCATGGCTCAATGGTATTGGTCGTGATAAAACCTACGGCTTTGGAATGATCCGCTTAGATGGCACTTTGTTTACACCGCCTTGTAATAATAGTGCTCACGCCTAATCGAAAGGACTTTTAAAGTCCTTTTTTAAACGAATTTTTTCAGATATTGATCTGATGTAGATCCTGGTTACTCAACATGAGAAATAAAGATTTAGATCCAAAGATAGGAATACCGCTTAAAGTCATCACAGCGCGATTAGAGCATGTGAAGTTTAACCTCAATGGCTTAATGAAACGTGTAGAAGCTTATGCGATCGCACGACAAAACAGTAAAGATCCGCACGAATGCCTAATCAGTGGTGATGAATGGACATATGCTGCACTAGATTGTCGAGATCCTATCTGGCGTGAACGAATGAAACGCACCAGTACCATTATGGGTGTTCAAGCCACTGGCCAAGAAATCCCACTCTCATTTATCAATCAGCTACCTTGCAACATTGGTGAAATCATTACCCTTGGCTCATGGAGCCTAACCAAAAATATTTATCGGTTTGAAGATCAAGTCATTCAAATGCTTGTGAAGACCGAATATAACCGCAGTATCCCCGGATTCCTATTAAACCTACCTGATATTGCGATCTACGTTCAAACAGATAACGCCAACCTCTATGTGCAAAATGAACAAGTGGTCGGTGTTATTTTTGCGAAAAACACGT
Source organism: Acinetobacter sp. MF4640 (assembly GCF_002018895.1). Classification (NCBI taxonomy): domain Bacteria; kingdom Pseudomonadati; phylum Pseudomonadota; class Gammaproteobacteria; order Moraxellales; family Moraxellaceae; genus Acinetobacter; species Acinetobacter sp. MF4640. The sequence continues at coordinate 43,472 of NZ_MVOM01000014.1, forward strand.
TAAACGATCGCAAGGTGCTATTTACCACGGTATATACCGATACTGGCTTAGCAAAAACCATTACCATGCACTTCCCTGATGATGATGATTTTGAATCAACTGTTGAGGACTGCATGACCGATTTCATTGATACGTTTTTTGATGAAAAGAACTTGCCAGATGAACAAGAAATTAACACGTTCATGGAACTGCAGAAGAAGCTAATCAATTTGATTCTATGGTTCAGCCAAAAAGAACCAGATCTCAGACCATTAACACCAGAAACAACACAAGCCAAGCCTAAATTAGAGCTGATTAAGCGTGAATTGCGTTTATTTGAGGCTAATAAGTACAAGCCGACTATTGTTGGTACCGAAACAAATAAAAAGATCAATGAAGCGATCCTAAAGCGCGATGAAGATCTAAAGTCTGGCAACTACAAAGGTACCAAAAAACCACATCCACGGATTCCTCACTGGAACTTTTACTGGTTGGGCAAACGTGGTACCAAAGAAAAATGGGTTAACCATTGGATACCATTTCAGATTGTTGGCGGTGTGCCTAAAGAAAAAGCCACCTAAAAATAGAAAGAGCCCTAAGGCTCTTTTTTTTGGGTTGGTCAAACAAGAATTTCTTTTTCGTTTTTATCTAGATTCATGCTTAAACCTCTTAATAAGCTCACTCGATAATAACAATAGATATGCTTAAATAGCATTTTTTTCCAAAAGAAATTATTAGCGGATTTTATATATTTTTTAAGAAAAGTTTTTGAGTACTTTTATTTATTAAAATTGAATTATTAAGCAAGGAGTTATAAAACATGGCTAAATCAATAGACCAGTTATGGAGTGAATTACAGCAGATTCAATTTGATGAATCTAATTCCCTACCATGCGAATTCCATATCTGGAATAAAGGTGCATATCGCTATCAGATCCTAGATTGGTTTGAAGCAAATTCTGAAAATGGCGTATTAAGCTTGCAAGGCAAAACCCATAAAACCTTATGGGAAGAGTTTGGCAACACCCCGATAAACAATGATGATGAAATCGAAGAAGACTTTCATCTATGGGGCAAGGGTACAGACCGCTTTATTATCTGGCACTGGTTTGATGCCCAATTAGAACACGGTGTAATTAGCTTAATTGAGAAAGGAGTTGCGTAATGGGATTATTTACTTGCCATCACTGTAATAGTGATATTGATACTAACGATAAAAAGTCTGGCCATCAGGTGAATGATGTAATTCAAGAAACCTTTTGTTCTGTTGACTGCAGTATTGAATATCTGGTGCATAACTCACAAAAGATTGCAGTAGATCAATACGGTAGTTTGCCATTAAGCAATGAAAACCTGAATGAATTCATTGAAGCATTTTCAAATGAGGGTGTTGAAGATGATGTCTTAGAACACATCAAAGCTGAACTCTGTTAAGTAGTCGCGCAGCTGCTCTAAACAACACTGACAATGGCATTTAAAAAAAGGGCTTAAATCAATTAAGCCCTTTTCATATTTATACGATAAGAAAACTTTCTAATGTTTTACCAGATTCAATCTCACGATTTAACCAGGATGGACGTTTACCACGACCGGCCCACACTTCTTTGTGGTTATTCGGGTTGCGATATTTAGGATCTGCTTTAACCACTGGCTTTTTATTTAATTTACGATTTTCGCCGTGCTCATTTAATTCAAGAATAGTTAAGCCTAATTCTTTTGCGATCTCAAACATTTTGAGATAACCATCATCAAGGTTCGTATTCTCTACTACAACAATTTGGTTTTGTGCCTTTTTAATTAGGCATTCTAACTGGTCTTTACTTAGGTTTTCAATTTCCATAACTAAACTCGAAAAGTTGGTTATATCAAATATACATCAGTGCGTTTTGTTTACAACCGCATACGGTGAATTTAATTGATTAAAATATTCAACTTATTCCATGGCTATTCTAATTTTTAAGCAAAAATTATTCCCACTTTAAATCCATTAAACTAAAAATACATTCAACCTGTTAGGTAAATTAATATGTACAAGTATCTCATGATGAATCTTGCGATTAACGAAACATCAGCACTACCAATTGGTATCCGTATTTGTGATTTTAATATCGGCTTATATGTCTCTAAGAAAATTTCAGAAGTGCCAGCTTTGATGGCATTTGTTAATTACACCCTGTTTAAGTATTCAAGCTATGAGAGTGAAGAACTTGAAGACATTAAAACCTTATTAGAAGAACATGATTTTAAAACTCGCTATGACTCTTGGGAAATCAGCGGTGATTCTTTTTACGTTTTGGGTTTTAAAGAAATTACAAAAGACGAGTTTGAGTTATTGCAAAAACTTGACCTGTTGACCGTGGTAGACGAATACAACTACCACCATAAACTTTTGTCGAGTCATGGTGAGCATAAGTTTGACGAATATTTCAAAGACTTTAACGAGTCTAAAGAGCAAGAAATCTTAAAAAGGTTTAAAGACATTGCGTTCAATTTAAAAACTGACGACTCATTAAACACAGTGTTCGCCCAAGACGTTATAGAATTACTGACTACCTACAAGTTTGGTACAGCTTTAGAACTAATCGACAGTAATCACAGCGATATTAGAAACCGTTTCTACTATAGCCACACGCTTGAGGGTGACTTTGCATCTGGAGCAATTCAGGTCATTATTTCAAATTATAAAGAAACTGGCGTTAAAGAGCCTTACACAGTGGTTGAACCTTTAAATATAGAAATCATGCTTGAAGAAGAACAATGCTTTGATGATGAATATGCAAATCTACTGACTGAATGCCAGTATGTATTAAACCTCATTAAAACCGACTTATACACCAACACTTTTGAATAAACCAAGCCTTTAAGAGAGAAATCTCTTAAAGTTGAGCTTAAAAACGTAAACGATGTTTTTTAATTGATTAAAAAAGGTTTTTTATTTTTAGCGCTGCAATGGCGCTCGTCATTATTAATTCTTTCTTGATGCTTAAATAAGTATTTTTTAAAAAAACTTTATCCGTTCATATTCTTAATATAATGAAACCTAATCAAGCAAATAGCTTAAAATTTGGAGAAAGCTCATGAATTTAAACCCTAATTTTTGCCCGATCGATTTTAACGAAGTTCACGGCGGTACTGACAATTTACCTTTGTTTTTGGTTAAAGCGTCACGCCAGGATTCTAACGATGACGAGCATAGTGAGCATTTCTTCATTCGTGCACCTCATGAGAACCGTTTGGCTTTCTTCCTTGCCCACATGTTCAAATCACATGTAGATAATGCCCTTTTGACCTTGGAAAACTTGGCTGAAGAAAATTATCAAAATATCCCTGAATTGGAAGAGTTGATGTCTTCATATGGTGTGATTGATGGCGTTGGCGAGGATACGCTTTTTGATTTCCGCGTTAAGGAACTCACACTTGATAAAGCGCTGGAGCTGGTCGAATTCATTGAAATTAACCCACTCAATACTGATATTGTGGGTTCACTATTCTTGGAGGCACTTTAATGAATAGTAGCTTTATCTTAATTAATGAAGCTATGGCGCCTATTCGTAAGAATATGGCGCTTTTGGAAACCCTGTTATCTATGATCAGTACTGCAGATCAAGACCACGGCGACCAAAGCCCAAGCTTCCACATTAATATCCATGCTGGTATTGAATTGCCTGATCATGAAATTGCATATACCACTTTAAAAGGTTTTGCAGAGCTGACCGAAGATCATAATCTTTGTATCTATATGAATCCTGAGCTGTCAGAAAATGGCTTTATGTTGCTATCCACTCAAAACGTGGTACCTGATTGCTATGACAATTCTATCTTTGTAGATCTGTCGAATCAGTTATGCAACTTCTTCAATCAAGAAGTACAGCAGTTAAACGATCAAGCGCAAACGGCGTTAAAGCTGTTGTTACAGCATAAAATCAATGGAACAGCGATTCGCACGTTCAACCCTGAACAATTGCAGATCTTACAGAAAATCGCTGCATTAGATAGCTTCATGCTCGATGACCAGCGCGATTGGTTTTACTTTTCCGAAGTGACCATTGATAACGCCTATAAAGACATGAAAAAAGGTTTAGAACTGTTGGTTCTCAACGAAGATATTAAGGATGCACTTAAACAGCTACTTGATGCAAACAACATGGAGTTTTGTGATTTACCAATACTCGTGGTTTTGTATCCCCTACTGGTTAAGTCTGAAGAAAATAACGAACTGGTACAGGCTTGCTTAAGTCATCTCATTGGCAACAACTTAATCAATGAGCCGTTTATTGCTGGTGTACAACTTGAAGCTGGTGCATTTAATAGCGAAATGAACACCTATACTTTATTGCCACACATGAAAGCAGTAAAAGAATTGCTGATAGATATTGAAGCAGATCTCACAAAAGTTTAACCGTTTTACCTGAGCTCATTGCTCAAAACCTTGGAGTTGTTATGGATACTATTGTTCGCGTTAAATCAGTTGGTGTTTTAGGTCTATCATCTAAAATCACGACATTTGTAATCGACATCGAGCTTGATGGCGGTAAATTAAAAATTGAAGATCAATTGCTTCATTTTAAGAATACTTTACGTACAAGCTATCGAGAATATGATGAAAGTTTAGCGATCGTAAACAATAAGGCTATACTTTCCAATTTAGACAATGCAGTAAAACCAAACGAATTGCATGCTTTAGTTGATGATTATATCGACTCAGTTTGGGTAACAGATGCCAATAAAAACACCACTCAACAGCGCCGTGCGTCACTTGGTTTGCACAATCCAACGATAAAAGACAAAGGTTTTTTGAAAGAAGCCCTTTTAAGTGAAGTGAAGTTAGCCTACAAAAACTATATCAATCAGAACGTAGAAGCCTGATCAGATCGGAAGTATGTTGCGACCAGCATACTTCTTTTTTTTTGAACCTTAGCCTAGAATCATCCAATATCATCGCTTCATACCAAGAAAATCATGCCATATCTCATATATTTAATGTTCCTTGCGTTTGCAAGCGCCGTAATTTTAGTGAAAAAGGCTTATGGTCTTAACATCCAATTATTTGCAATGGGGATTGTCGTCATCATTGGACAATTGGCAATTTTTTGTTTTATCAACGCAGCGATTAACATCAACAATGAAAAACAACATCGCAATGCCGTCAAAACCTTGCACTATGGCGCTTCATTTTCATTAATTGTGGTCACTACACAGGTCTATTTATATAAGTATGTGTTGCACAAACAGGAATATTTGACCATGGCAATTTACTTTTTAGGAACGTGGTTTGCAATCACCCTTTTAGACTCAGTGTTTAAGTTGATCAAAGTTGGTATTTTTAATAGCAAGAAAGACAGTGCTGAAGTTGTGAACTCAACGCGTAAAGTGACGGTAATTACATTAGCGATCTGTATGTTTGGGTATTACTTATTTAGCAAATATGCATTAAACATTAACGTACTAAACTAGACATCTTGTAAGGAAAACCGCACCTAATACACAAGCGCAATAACCAGCAAAAAAGAACATCCTTTTAATTATTGCGCTAATCTTTTCCGTCACAGCACTGTTATAAACAAAAAACACAATCATAAACATTAAAACGATCGTGCAGGCGAATAAGGTAAAACCAATTAAATAAGTAAAAGCAAAGTCAAAGATTAATACCACTGGAAAACCAATAGATACAGCCATTAAAGCTATTGTACTTGATGCATTCATATCTTAAAGCCCATCTAGCAACTGGTTTAATCGTAGCGATAAATAAGGTTTAAAACTGAAACTTTATGATTGAGATTGGTCAATGCACATTACCAAAATGTGCTTGGTATATACCAGAAAGCAAAGAACCAGACGCAAAACGCCTGGCTCTTTAAAATTGAAAGGTGAATAAAAAAACACAAAACACTTGAACGCATTTCTTATTCAAGGTCAGTTTAATTAGATTTCTTGCCATTGTCTATGTAATGTAAACGTGGACAGCATTAAAACAATCTATATTTTTTGAAAAAAGTTTTAAAAATGTACAGTGAAATATAATGAATGTATGAGCTCAATGCTCACCATTTGGAGAAATTATATGAACTTTGAAATCTTATCTAAAACAAAAGTTGTCGGTCTACAAGAAGATTCTCTCACCTCTTTTCAAAATTTTATGTTAGAAAATATTGCATGGGATAGCCAAGTCCGTGCTGATTATTACCAGTCAAATAAGAATACTGTACTGCTGGAGCTACCAGTACGTTTACGCCGTGACATTCAAATCGAAAACATCAACGGCGCTTTAGATGCACAAGTTAATTTTGAGCTGATCTACAAGCAAGACCAAGGCAAGTTGGTATCTTCATTGGTCGTTGATACGCAGTACTTGTTATGTATAGATGATCAGGATATTGATCTTTGGTCAATCGACAGCGAACTCAGTTTCTTACAAGAAGCTGACCGCAATCACCTTAAGAAGCTTATGCGTCATTGCGATGATCGTTTCCATGCGTGGATGCGCGAGATTAAGTCTTACTTCAATCGTTTGACAGTACAGCCGTTGCATCTTGATATGCAGATCAAAATACGCAAGATCGTAGGCTATACAGCGGTGCTACCTAAGACCTTTCCATAAGGTTTTAGGTGTCAGTATAAAAACAAATAGACCGCAATTAAGCGGTCTATTTGTTTTTGCCTAAAACGGCGTTAACAGATCTATGTAATATTTAGCCCTTAAAACTATTGGCAAGTATCTGAATAACGCTCAGCACTTCCAAAGAATGATTTACCCTGATTGTCCACGATGTCTACATACAGATCTGGTTTAACTGGAGCATTGGCGAATACAGAGCAATAAAACGGATGAATCTTTTCATTCACAAAGCGGTTTAAAGAGTCAGTTTCATCAGAAGAGTATTTATCTGCAGTTTTGCTAGACATCTGAACGTTCATATTAAAGTGTTTTGAATACTTCACTTTTTTAAGTACCGCACCAGTTTCAATCTGGTACGGTGTTTTAGTGTTAAGTAAACGCTCAACTTTACGTTTGTTTTCAGCAGTAGGAGAAAGCGCAACAGCAGATTTTAAGCTGTTTGTATTCAGGTTATTTAAAGAACTATTAGCTAAAACAGCGCACGACATAGACACTGAGATTATTGCAACTGCAGATAGTTTTAGTGTTTTGAATACGTTCATGTTTAACGACTTTCCTGTATATACTTAAATTATATACTTAATATACGATATTTGATTTTTTTGGAATTTTAATCTTATTTGATTTTGTTAATCGGTATATACCAATAAGATTGTTTATACGCAATTTAGCAAGAATCGCCCCCTTGTTTGGGGTTACAATTATTGTAATTTACAGATTGTTGATACAGGAAACCGATATGTCTGAAGAAGTAAAATACGAAGACCGTGTACGTGCTGCATACCGTTCTGCTCAAGGCAATGTAGCTCAAGAGTTCTCCCCTCACATTGTTAAAGCATGTGAAGCATCATCAAACGCACGTATGGAGCGCTTAGCAACTGGTCAAACAACATTTGACGAGGAAGAAGCTGCATTGATGAAGAAATGGAATGCACTTAAAAACAAAGCCTAATCATCGCGAATACAACCTAATCTAGCTTACAGCGGATTACCAAACCCAATCACTCATAAGTAGAACAATATGGACGATAAACTTGAGTTTTATTTAGATGCGAAAGACATCTTATCTCAACCTACCAGTTGCCAAGCGCAAGGCGACTATAAAAAGGCACTGGAAAAAGAAATCACGGAACATCGAATAGCGAAAATGGAAATTTCGCCGTTACGTGGCAATTACGATCTCGACCACCTCTCTAAAATCCATGAAAAAATCTTTGAGCATATTTACGATTGGGCTGGAGAAGTGCGTCTGGACGACATTTCTAAACGTGCGATCGACCCGAACGGTAATTATGAAATCGGTCATTTCCTAGATAAAAACCTGATCCCTGATGAACTGAATAAGTTCTCACAGGCGGTTAAAGAAAAAGACCACCTGAAAGGTTTGGACAAAGACCAGTTTGTGCAAGAGTTCACTCAGCTTTATGCCAAGTTAAATGAAGCTCACCCTTTTGAAGAGGGTAACGGTCGCGCTGCTAAACTGATGATGAACCAGCTGGCGAATGATGCTGGTTACACCATGGTATATAGCAAGGTCGCCGTATCAGATTGGAACTATGCGTTTAAACGTTCACTGACAGATCAAGAGCTTTATGTCGGTGAAAACTATGAAAACCTAGAACCGATGGAACAAGACCTCTCTTACCTTTTAAAAGTCATGGACAATATCATTGAACCATACGATCTAGTCCTGAAGCTTGAAAATACGGAAGAACAAGAGCAAGAACAGGAAAATGACCAGGATAAATCAAATGATGATGATTCACCGAGTTACGGATAATTAGATTAATCTGTATACGATAGCTTTTAATTGATTAAAAGATTCTTGAAAAAAGAATCTTTTTTTTTGAGAAAAATTTATAATGAAGTGACTCAGATTAAAATAAAACCTTAGGAAAATATTGTCCGAAACTTGGAGATGAATAATGAATAACGCAGCACATCAATTTGCAAATAAAGTGGTCGCTCAATACCAATTTACAAACGGAAGTGATTCAAGTCTGAATCATTTAATTATTGGCAACAGCACCGCAGAAATTATCGACACCTTAATTTATATGCTTTTCTCAAGCCATGCTGAAACCTATGACGATGGCGTTGTTTGGTTTAAATCAGTGGACGCAATTAATGTTGAGAAGTCTTACATTACTTACAACAGTCGTGAAAACTGCATTTTTGCTTATTTTGTGTTTGATAAAAATCCATTAATGCTGAAAACAACCACATTGCATATTGATAATGTTTGTTACTTTGGATGTGAAAGCGACACCACCAATAAAACCATCGAATTTTTAGAAAAATTCAAAGTTCGTGTATCCCTTGCTAAAGAGTGCCACAAGTTCAAATTCAATACTGAGCATCATGAAACCTTGATGCATGAAACCATCAAAACCTTAAAAACTATCTATGAAGAACATAACGACATGGATGCCGAAAAGTTATCTCAACACCATGACACAACTCATTTAGTTAACACATTTCTTGCTTAACCGTACACCATACAATAAACAAAACCCGAAAAAGGATATAACAATGCTATTAGGCGCTTTAAAACAATCTCTAAGCTCAGTCATCGACATGAACCGCTACACCGCCCTTTGCTCACATGTGGAGGGTGAAAACTTGCCGTTATGCGCTCAATTTCGTGTACTTAAATATATCTTTGGTGTGCATGGTCTAAGCGCACTTAAAAATTACAAAGAAGTTGAACACATTGACGAAGCCTTTTTGAAAAAACACTTCCTACGCATGATGAACTATGACTTTGAAGCAGTCATATACCTTGCTATGGTCGGCATGCGCGAACTTATCTTAGAAGCTGATGCTTTTGACCATGACGGCGAACAAAACACCCAAAATGAGCTTAAACAAGCATTCCAATACGTTTCAGAAAATGACGTTCGTAATTTTGCTTATGTCACTCACATGGGCTATTCAGAAAAGTATTTCAACTGGAATATCATTCGCCACCAGTCTAAAGATGAAGCGGATAATCCCCTCACCTTTTGGTTATTTAAGAATGCAATGTATTCACTATTTTTCAACTTAGCCAATCGGGAATAATGCCCCAACTCATTAAGAGTATTTAAGTCCGAACTTAAGTACTCTTTTTTTTGCATTAGAAAAATAGACCGGTATATACGCTGTCTAAGCATGGCTTAAAACGTATACGATGATTTTAATTGATTAAAATATTTTAAATATCCTTTACGTGTTTTAGGTCGGTTAATTAATTCCAATAAAGTTATTCATTAGTATTTTTTAAATAAAATGACTCTATCGAAAGCAATTGCTTAAAACTTGGAGTCCTCTAATGCATCAACTAGATAAGCTAAATCATTTAAAAAATATTATTAAGCAAGTACCACATGAACGTTTTGATCTGGACAAATGGCGCACGGATTCAAAAACCGAAAATGTGACTTTTGCTCAGCTTTTACTTAGTGATGCTGATTGTTGCGTCATGGGTTGGGCGACAGCTGATGCTACTTTTAGAAGACTTAACTTCATGTTGTTTGACGGCGTTCCCCTTTATGCGCCATTCCGTGCGAATACTGGTGAGCCATTCACTTATGAAGAACTCAAAACAAATGTTGTTTATCGCGGTTCTGAAGCAGTACGTGAGTTTTTTGGACTCAATTATGAAGATGTCGATCATATTATTTTTGAGAGCAACTACGCTTTTGAAGACCCAATCAAAGACGAGATTATTGATCATATCAACCATGTTATTGATCGTGTAAACATCCGTCCACAAGACCTTGACCATTTGTTATCTAGCTCAATTGTTGCACTGGATAAAGAAGTCCGTGAGTTCACTTTAAATGATGATGAAGTCCGTGAAATATCTGTTGTGGTTGATTGCTTCAATAAGTTTTTCCCCGATGGTGCTTATCTTGAGTTTATTGCTACGGTCAACGTACCAGGTGATTGTGATCCACTGGAATATATCGCCAGCAATTACAACATTAAAGAGCCATTAGCTTTCGTTCCTAAGCCGAATGAAGCATTAGAAGAATATCTGGAAACATACCCGATCGAATATCTCATGCATAACTGGCAAGAGGATTTCATTTCGCCGTATGACGAAATCATTAATCAACGTTTAACGCATATCGCATTGCAAAATTTAAATAACGCAAAAGTAGTTCAATAAGGAAACCTACCCATGAAAATTGAAAATCCGCAATTCGTCAGTGCCATCAACGAACTTGGCTTTTACTTGCCACAGCAAGTACAACAGATACCGAACACCACAGAAGCCGGTTTTCGTGTGTATGTGATCGATACAGCAAAACATACCAACATCGAGGCACTAATTAGTGCTATTGAGAATGTCAGTATCACTTCACAGCCCTTTTATTTTCAAGATGATTACGACATGGGCGTGTTTTTTGAGGGATTTAGTTTCTTCTTGCCTATGCTCATTACACAAGACAGTGATGCACCTTTATCACTGTTCTTAATTCAACTGGATTTGTAAGTCCAACAGCGGTACGTGCGCCAGTATGTACCGCTACCCCTTTTGGCACACCGCCTAAAACTTGGAGCAGATATGAACAAAGCAACGACCGTTGAGCGTTTAGAAAAGCTGATTGAGCTAGTGATCGAGGTCATTCCTGATGAAAGCTTTGATTTCGACATTTGGCGTGATTATGACGCAAGCCATACAGAACAACACACCGATTTCTTTTCAGGTTTCACCACTGAAGAATTGTTAGATAAAAATATTGTAGGATGCCTGATTGGTTGGGCTACGTCTGTCGAGTATTTCCAAAATCTAGGTTTCAATTTTCATGGTTCTGTTGGGCCAATCTTCATGTATGAAAAAATACTCAGCAATGAAGAGCTAAAAGATGCGCCTGTTGTCACTGTACCAGTCGTTTACCAGTGGAAAGCAGTACGTGAGTTTTTTGGCATCACTCAGGAAGATGCTTTGGTGATGTTTAGCTATGACAATTACGACCAGGCCAAAATTGATAAGGACACAATGATTCGATTTATTGAACGCATCATCCAAAAATATAAGTAACCACCGAAACGGCGCAATGCCGTTTTGCTAGGCGTTATAACCGCTTACGATGGATTTTATTTGATTAAAATATCTCGATATTTTTAAATTTTGAGAAAAGTTTTTCCCCTGGTACACCCCTCTATACTTAATCCATAGCAAGCAAGGCACAAAGCCTTAAATCTGGAGTAAGTCGAATGAATACAGCGCATAAGTACGATGATCAAGTCATCATCCCCACAATAGCCGGGCAACTGGAGTTGCTGTCTGGTACCGATCTAAACAAAGAACTGGCTGAGCATGTTTTTCATGAAGCACCAGACATCGATCTAAGTATCTATGACATTTTTATTGTCTGCTTAAGTGGCGGTAAGGATTCGATTGCAGCGTATTTGCGCTTACTGGAGGCTGGAGTAGATAAAAGCAAAATTGAGCTTTGGCACCACAAAATTGATGAAGAAAACCAGCCGTTCATGGATTGGGTGTTCATGGAAAACTATACCAAAGCATTCGCTCAGGCATTCGACACACCATTGTACTTCAGTTGGCTCGAGGGCGGTTTCCTTGGCGAAATGCTCAAAGAAAACAGCTACTCAAAACCCCACTTCGTAGAAACACCAGAGGGCTTAATTAAGCTTGAACGCGATAACAACCGCAGTAAACCAGGCACACGCTTGAAGTTCCCACAACAAGCAGCCAGCCTCATGACGCGCTGGTGTTCTTCAGCGTTAAAGATCGATGTCGGACGCAGAGCATTGAACAACCAAGAACGTTTTGACGGCAAGAACATTTGTTTTATCACTGGTGAACGCCGTGAAGAGTCACCAAACCGCAGTAAGTACAACCAGCTAGAACCGCACCCATGCGACCGTAGAAGCGGTAAAAAAGCAAGACGCGTTGACTGGTGGAAGAACGTGCTTCACTTCACTGAAGAGCAAGTATGGGCGTTACTGGAGAAGTACAAGGTTACGCCACCAGTGCCATATCGCTTAGGTTGGGGCCGTAGCTCATGCATGACCTGTATCTTCAACAGTCCTAAAATCTGGTCAACCATCAGCACCTACTACCCTGAACGCGCTCAGCTGATCGCTGGTTATGAACAAAAGTTTGACTGTACGATCAGTCGCTCAAAGATCGATGTCGTCAGTCTGAGCAATCGCATTGAGCCATTCGACATTCAGGATATGGAAGCACTGGTACAGTCCAAAATTGAAAGTTATTACCTACCAGTGTTCACGGATAACTGGACGGTTCCACCAGGCGCATTCAACAAGGAGGGTTGTGGATCGCTGTAAATTAGGGTGCCATTTGGCACCTTTTTAGGATGAAAACCGCAAGCGATGTTTTTTAATTGATTAAAAATGGTTTGGAATAATTTTGTTTTTGAATAAGTTTTTGACACCACCTGTCAGCATAAAATGATTTTAAACCAATCAATATGAGATGATGTTTATGACAACTTTAAACGAAACAATGCAAAAGTTCTGTAAAGCTAAGGCAATGATGACCTATTTAATGTCTGATGATCCTATCATTGATGAATCTGTCAGCCGTTACGAAAATTGGGCATTGGCTTATGACCTTTTGGTGAGTATTGGGCATCTGGATCTAGAACAAGTTGAGCAGATCTGGAATGAAAAAACCCATACCAATTTTACGCTTTGGGGTGTAGTTGGTGAATGCTCAATAGAAGAAATTGTATCGTATGTGACAGAAGAATATGACGCTCAAGCTGTCACACTGGCGCAGATTAATGAATTACAAGACGGTAAAACACTGGCAGAAATCTAAAATCAACCTAAGGAATGAGTTATTAATTAAGTATTAATAGCTCATTTTTTATTGTCTGAAACTATACAACTACCACCTTGAATCATTTTCACAGGCATCGCCATCGCCGTCACCATCCATCATGGTATCTGGGCAGTTTTTCACAAACCAATCAGCTTCTTCTTTAGATCGCATTTGAGAGCAATGCTTACGACCATCGCATTTATAGGCTACTGGCTTTTGATATATAGCATTTGTAGTTTGATTATCTTTATATAGATATTTCTTTAATTGAATGCTACCTAGATATGCCACCCCAATAGCTATGCTAATAAAAATTATCCATAGATATATTGGCAATGGTTTTTGCTTGTCTTGCGTTTGTTCATGGTCGGAATAGTAAACATGGATTGCCCTATTTTCATTTTCTTTTTTAACTACCTCGAAATAAACCTCTCGACCTGGTATTGGCTGTTCACCTTTCTGAAAATCCTTAATATGGAAAAATACATCACCAAAATTACTCGTGGATATAAAACCAAAACCACGTTCAATATTATAATTTTTAATTGTTCCTGTTAGTACCACCTAAAACCTCAAATATATATTAAAAGCTATATTAATTATAATTATTAAACCTGAATAAATACTATCTTTTTTTTAAAAAAAAGTTTTAAGGTTTATGGATTTATTATAATTAAAACATCAAAAGCAATTGCTTAAAACTTGGAGTAGCTATTATGAATAATTTTTTCGCTGGTGCTGAAGTCATCACTGTTTTTTCTTTACAAGACGCTTTAGAAGAGGGCGTGATTCTTTGCCTTAGCGATAAAGAAGAACATGCCAAAGATTGCAAACAGTTCTATAAGTTCCCTGTTTATATTACAAGCAACTTGTATAACAAGCACCTGACAGCTGCAAAAGCAATTTTTCCGAATGGTACGGAAGCTGATGCTGAAAAAATCAATGATTTAATGGGATATACCATCTTTGATATGTTGAACATGAGCGTTCGTGGTTCAGTTGCACTTAATGACCAAAGCGTTAAGTTTAAATATGCTCTACAAGATACACCGCATACCTTTTCTGACACCTTAATCACCAATATTGCTACGGTTGGGCCTGGCGTGAATGGTGAGCCTATCATTACTTTTATGATGCCTGAAGACCAATAAACACAACACCTAGCATTGACCAACCAATGCTAGGTTTTTTGAGATCCGAACGTTCATTGAGAGGTATTAAAAATGCAAATGGCTACTATGAAAATTGACAACCTTGACCTATTCGGCTTTGCAAATATGCAAGCAATAGAACAACAAAGAGAAAAAAACGAATTAAAACGTATAGAAACGATGAAGCTTGTCCGTTGTGACTGGTTTATCGCCGTGACATCTACTGGAGAGCTGTTTAAGTACAGTGAAAAAGTACCAGCTAAATATAAGGCGTTTAAAGGCATTAAATTATTCAAGTGCTGGAATGAAGCTACCGCGGATCTCGTGTTAAATGCCGTAAAAGGCGCAATCAAGGGTGATCATTACGAAATACCAGACGTTAAAAAAAGCAAAAAGTTTGCTGTTGATAGCTGGGTAAGAAACATTGATCTAAAGTTTCTACATTTGCCAGTCGGTCAACTCACCAACCTGTACAGGGAACATCAAGAGCGTTTAAGACTGAAGCGTGAAAAAGCCAGACTTAAAGAAAATGAAAACACGTATGACGTAGAACCGCACTAATCACACCCACCAGGAATAAGCACCCATAGCTTATTCCTTTCATAAGATGATGGCCGTAAACGGTGTTTTTAATTGATTAAAAATAACTTGAAATCATGAGCCTATCAGCCGAAATACTTTTACTGAAAAGTTATACAGGCCACATGCACCGATATAATGAATACATCAAAGCTCATTGCTTAAAACTTGGAGATACGACAATGCAACTACAAAAATTTAATACTGGTACTGCTAATGTGCGCCACTTGCTACAAAGCTTCACCCAAGCGTATGACGGTTTACCAAGTTGCGTCATCAATGTGATTGGCTTAGCAACCAAAGCAGATCCGCAGTTTATTTTTAACATTGAACTGGATGTCGTTTTATTTCACCAACATAAGTCACAAGCCTACTGCATTGAAGTCAATGCACCGTTACAGGTTCAAGCCATCGCAGACGCTCACGAATCATTTAGATTCAGTCCTGATGATTCTCATGCATTGATTGAGGGCGAAGTCATGGATGTGGCGATAAATTTACAACACCAAGCCATTAATGACATGATTCAATATGATTTGCTGTCAGATGCAGAACTGGAAAAGTTCAATACATGGAATAAAGGTTTCGCCAGTGCATTACTGACTGAATGTTTTGAAGATGTCGCAGATTTTAATGCGCTGCATAGCTCACATTTTATGGCGAACACTGTTTATTTAAGACTGATTGAGTACTTTAAAAACAACCTGTCATAAGAAACCATTAAACAAATAGAGGGAGATCCAATAAAGGTCTACCCTCTTTTTTTATGCCATTAGATTTAATGACGTATACGATGTTTTTTAATTGATTAAAAAAATATTGAAATTTTTCATTGCCAGTTCCATAAGTAATTTGAGAAAAGTTTTTAAGGGATATTTCACAGATATAATTAATTCATACCTAAGCAATTGCTTAAAACTTGGAGTTGAAGATATGAAAAGCGTACTTGATTTTTTTACAAACCGTTCTAAAACATTAAACATTATTGTGAATCCTGAATTAAATACAGGTCATTCCCTTGCTGATTTTTCGTATAACGAAGAATTGCATCAAGACCTTAATGTATTAACGGTTATTCCGCGTGATCATTACGGAAACTTTCTATCTTTAACCCTTGATGATTGGGGCGTGATTACTTCAAAAGTTCAATTCCCTGAACATCTTGATTTTAATCAATTACTCAGCATTTTTTGGGAAACACAACCCATTTTAGTTGTTACTGACATCGCACGTTCAGAAGTGCATGACAGCGACTTTTTTCAACAAAGCTTGGTCAAACAAGTCAATCTTGCATATAGCCGAGATATTGCCAGTGAATATGCACCAGAAGATGTTCACTACATCTCTCAATCTTTTGATTTAGATAAGCTGATGCGTTGCGGTGTATATCTGCAAGGTCATTGCTATTCAGCTCATGATTTCGTCATTAACAACCATAACCTATTTGAAAAAGACAGCTTGATTGTGCCTGTTTTTAACATCCACTCGACACAAAAAGAACTGCAACAATTTTTTGTGTTTGATCTGCAAGGCAGGTTTTTGGATTGCGTTGTTGGCACTGAAGTTTTGTACTAAGGAATATTGATCATGTCTAAAAAATACTTATTGATTAAATTGAGCTACGAAGCACCAAACAACACCAGTGCTGATGCTGTTTTGCACAATGTCTATATTGATATTAATCACCCTGAAAATCTGGCGATGTTTAGCGAGTCTTGCAAGAATCGCCATGAAATTAATGAAAACCTACCCATTTGCCAGTTAATCACTTCATGGGTTCGATTACTAGGGATCTTCACCATTCTGGACAATTCAGATCAGGACAAAGAAACCCCTGTTCTCATTCAACTTGCTGACGGCGGTACTTTATCTATCGATGGTTGGGAAATTCTCGACCAAGAAACCAAAGATAGACGCTTGGCGTTAATGGACATTGAGCCAGATGAAGAACAAGACGAAGACGACCCTATTTTGTTCGCTCATGAGTATTCAGACTCAATCACTCTCACCAAAGTCGAAAAGCCAGTAGCAGAAAGTGTATATGTCGCTATGCGTAACTCTTACAGCAACAACTTTGATTTAGTTCTTGAATGTATCTTGAATCCTGAAAAACATTACAGCCTATATCAAGGCTCATATGATGGCACTCATGTTCAAGTGATCCTGAATGACTTGGCACTCCTACCATCATGTAAGACACATAAATCAGAAATTGGCGACTATGTAACATGCAATGTACTGGAGCTGTTCAAAGGCTCAATAGATGCGTATGGCGCAGAAAGTGAATTTATTGATTCATTCGTGCAACTCGACATTACACCGTACTTAGATAGCACACTGAAAATGGACTACATCGAATTGCAGTTTAGCTACCAGAGCAACGATCTCATTGCATTTTTTGGGAATGATCCATGTTCTTAACATGGATCTCTATGGAATAGGAGAAAATACAATGTCTGATCATATCTATAATTACATCATCGGCAGAATCGACAAAAGCCGTAAAATTATGGTTCTGGTGAACTACGAATCAAGATCCAATCTGGTGACTCAAGCACAGTTAATGAAAGTCCAATTCCCGAACATCAATACCTTGAGAATGTTCCTGAATGACTTTGAGCCAACGGAAAAACATGTTATCCATTACTCGAAATACAGTAAAGAAATGCCATCAGGTGCAGATGGATATTTCCTATTTTCAGAACATGACCAGCAATGGAATATTTTTGATCCGAATGTCTTAAGTCGGTTTGTTTGTATATACCAAGAATCACCAGAGTTAGATAATTACCAAGATTACATCTGTTCTTGTGAAGTCAAAAACTCACCCACACTTAAAGCAAAACATAAAAAACAAGCATTTATGGAGAAGATGATCTTCACTTCATTGGGTTTTGAGCGTTATTGCCATCATTGCAACGGTTATGAACCACTGGATCGTTTTTATTATCATTCTGATACCAAAACCTATGAATCAGTTTGCAAGCCTTGTTATGTTCCTCATTACAAACCTTACAAGATGAAAAAACTTATGACCAGTACGGTTGAAGAATATATTTAATCATTAACTAGAAATCAAAAAGATGGCAACTATTAATTATTGCCATCTTTTATTTATTTTCTTTAACATATAAATTATAAACCCTAAATATAGGATTCCTTATGACTTTAAGTTATCAGCTTAATGAACTAAATAAAAAACAGAATAAAAGTAAAAATACAAATGAAGATCACCTGATGCATTACAACTTTTACTTAATAAAAGAATGTGATGCAATATTAAAATCATTCGGATATAACACGTTCAGGCTTAGATCAAATGAGATTAAAGGTAGACACATAAATGTACTTTTTCAGTATTGGAAAAACCAGACTCAAAATATTGTTATTTTAAAGCAGAAATATAACTTTTTATTGTGGTGGGCTAATAGTTGCAACAATGTTGGTGTTCTAAAAGAATTATCTGTTTATTTAAATAGCCCATTAAATAAAATATCCGCACCACTAGATAGCATAGAGTCTAAGTTTGGCTGGCATAATAATAGACTTCCTTCATAAATCAAAAAACGTACAATTTATTTGATCTTAAATTAATCAGCAAAATTATTTAATTCAAGGGATAATCCTTGGATGAAATTCAAAGATATTCAAAAATTATCAGACGTTAAGTTTCGTAGGCTTACCGGTGTTAGTTGGGCTACATTTAACCTCATGCTGGCCGAGATAAATAAGCAGTTACCCCGTCATATTGGTAAAGGACGACCGCATAAATTACCGTTGGAAGATCGTTTGCTCTTATGTATAGAATATTGGAGAGAATATCGAACATTTTTCCATCTTGGTATGAGTTACGGTGTATCTGAAACGAGTGCAATTCGTATCACACGTGTTATTGAAGATACCTTAATCCGTTCTGGAAAATTTAACTTGCCAAAACAACTTCCTAATCGAGATGAAGTGGATTGGGAAGTTGTTGTGATTGATGCAACTGAAATATTAGTTCAACGTCCAAAAAAAAACAGAAGAAATGGTATAGCGGTAAAAAAAAGCGACATACCTTTAAATTTCAGCTATCTATGCACTATACAACAGGTGAAATACTGAGTGTATGTGGAAGTCATGGAAGCATGCATGATTTTAAAATATTTAAAAAAAGCATGAGGAAATTAAAATTTAAGCCCTTTTTTATCGTTGATAAGGGGTATTTAGGGATAAAGAAATTGGGTTTTGGATGCCTCATGCCATCTAAAGCAAAGAAAACTGAAAAACTAGATTCTGAATTAAAAAAGTTAAATAAAGAGATTGGTCGTAGACGAATTCAAGTAGAGCATGTATTTGGAAGGATGAAATGTTTTAAGATTTTATCTTGTGTATATAGAAATCGTCGTAAACGATTAAACCTGCGGTTTAATTTACTTGCTGGCATATACAATTTAGATTGGGTGAAAGATAAACTATTAAATTGATTGAAAAATGATTTATGAAGGAAGTCTAATATTCACCTACCATCATATAAATGTCTTGAATGCGAAGTTCAGTTAGAATTAGTAAATAAATCTTATATATGCCCTATTTGTTCAAAGTATGTTGGAATTAATAGCGATGGTAGACCATTAGGATATATTGCAGATGAAGAACTTAGAGCTTGCAGAAAAAAAGCACATTATTTTTTTGATAACTTATGGCAAAGAAAGTTAATTACACACCCGAACCTAACAAAAAACCAAGCAAGAAGATTAGGCTATAAGTGGTTATCAGAAAAGTTAAATATATCGCACCATTTATGCCACATTGCTTTTTTTGATATAGATCTATGTAATCAGGTTATTTTAATATGTGAGCCTTATTTTATTTCATTAAATAGAAATAATTGATATTACTTTTATTCAACGTATACGGTGATTTTAATTGATTAAAATATTTTCATTGCTGAACCACTACCGTTGTTATATTCAGCTTCATTTATATTTTAAGAAAAAGTTATAAACGCCACTTAATAGCTATTATGGAATCTCAGATGTAGAGCACACGGCTCAAAACTTGGAGATTTTAAAATGTCACATTTCACAGTTGCAGTAGTTACCACCCCTGATGGTGATGTTGTAGATGCCCTAGAACCATTTTACGAATTTGAATGCTCAGGCATTAAAAACAAATATTGCATTTCAGAATCATCATTGGACGAAATTAAAGACCAATACGAATCGACAGAAATCACTTTGATGAAAAACTCAAAGCCTATCTTAGATGATGGTGAAGAACGCTATGCGTTTCTTGACGACCCTCGTTTCGTGCGTGATGCAACAGACTTAGAGCTTGATGCCATCAAAAACAACAAAGGTGATATTTTTGCTGACTTCCCGAACGGCGGTGAGCATTTATCAGTGGTACAGGTCAAAAACGATGATGGTACGTACTCAAGTCGCATTCGTGATTTAGGCATGTTCATTCAATGGCATCAAAAAGATGTGCCATGTACTGAAGTGTTTGAGCTTCAACAGTTCATTAATTGGTATAACGAAGAAGTTACGCCAACTGTTTTGACAGGTGAAAAACCTGATGAAAGTTGGACAGAATGGATAGAGCTTGATGCTGATGGCAAAGTGGTCGATTACTTCACCACCACCAACCCGAATCCGAAATACGATTGGTATGAAATCGGAGGACGTTGGAAAAACATGCTGTTGCGTCTTGATGGACGTAATGTGAATAGTTGCCCGATTGGTGAGCTTGATTTTGAATCCGAAATCAACCGTTTAAAAACCGAAGCCAACCGTGTTTATGACTACTTTGAAAAATGTATCGGTGATGCTTCACGTACTTGGCGTCCATTAAGTGAATTGTGGGCTGATGAATCAATCGAAACAGTCAATGAAAAGCGTGACATTTATCATAACCAAGATTCAATCAAAACAATTAGAGCCAATGACACTGATAAGTTTTATGGCTTGAGTGGCTATGATTTTGATGAATTTTTGGTGAGCCGTGAAGAATTCGTAGCTAAAAAATCAGCAAACCCATTCGGTACATACTGTTTCTTAGATGCGACCAGTGGTGATGAAATAGGCGACTGGACAGGTTCAGAGTGTGGCATGTTTGGACAGGATATTCGCAAGGAAGAAGATTGGGAAAACAAAAACCAAGCCTTGCTCAAGAGCTTTCCAAGCGACTATATAATCACGATTGTTGATTGCCATATCTAAAACCCAAACAGGGATAAGCGTAAAACCTTATCCCTTTTCTTTTGGGCATTTTTTAAAGCGCATTCGATGTTTTTTAATTGATTAAAAAGGTTTTGAATTTTTAAATTTTAAGAAAAATTAAACAGCTATTGCGCTTTGTATAATGAATATAGATTTAATCACTATCCTTAAAGGTTTTAATATGTGGAATACATTAGTTTTAATTCGTAAAACCGCAACGTCAAAAGAAATAAAAGACAAAGCTGATATGTATTTAAGCCAGTTAAATACTGCAACCATTTCAGCATCTCTTAAAGCTGAAATACTCTCTTTTATCGAATCTGTTTTAAACGATTAATCAACTTAGGCTCAACGCCTACAACTTGGAGAAACCCCATGAATTACTACAACACATTCACCATTCCATGCAATTTTAAAGTACAGCACATTGAAGATGGTCAATTTGTCGTGTTTTTTGCTGATGGCACTCAGTTAAGTTACCAGATTGAAAACACCAGCAAGGTTAAATGGATTGAACCTGAAGCATTCAGCTTAGAGCAAGTACTCCTAAGCTCAAAAGAGCCAATCAATGCCGATGATATTGACATCATTAAGTATGCTTCATACCGCTTAATTGCTGACACGCCATTGATTGATGATGATGGTAGCAATCCTGAGCCTGATTGCCTTTACTGCAAAAAATCTAGTGACACTCTTAACAGCCTCATACTTCAAGTCACTGAAGCACATACCCTCCCATGTTGGCTACTGACATCAAACGGCGTTCATATCCTAGATATTAATGAATTGACTGAAGTTTAATAACAACAATTAGTGAAGCATGTCTATTGCTTCACTTTTTGGCAGTTGAAAACCGCATTCGATGTTTTTTTAGTTGATTAAAAAAAGGTTTAGAAATTTGGTTGTGGCCAGCGCTAGATCTGGCGCACCAGGATCAATGCTTATTTTTATGGTTCCTTAATTGCTTCCATCATTTTAATAGCATCCTCATTACCATTTTTAGCTGCTATCTGTTAAAAGTCGCAGCAAGGATCAGTAAAACAATAATAAATAATTTCAAAAAAGTTTTTTGGTTTAGGTTCTATCTTAAAATTAACAATTAGAAGCACAACGCTTAAAACTTGGAGTTGAAATGGCTACTATTAATGAATTATTGAGCAAAAACCTTGATCGCAAATATGGTCCAATTGAAGCTCATGAAGTTATAGAACTTGTTCGTGTAACTCGTGCGCCAGAATCAGTAAATAACCCTTCAATGCCATCAGTTAGAATTTCTACTGCAGATCTGCACCATATGGTTGAACAAGCTAAAAAGTTCAATTTGTGGGAGGAATGGTCCACCAAGGTTTTAGCAACGCGATGGTGAGAAATCAAATACAGTGACTCACTTGGTTTTTGCTGAAGACTACTCAGGATCTAAATTGGTTCGTGAGAAAAACCAGTACTTGTGCTCAGCTGGAGGCTTATTCCCTGCAGATGAAGCAAAGAAAGAATTCAAAATGAAAGTAGGTGATGTTACCGTGGACACGGTACCGCACCTTGTTACATGTAAAGTGTGCCTATCACGTATTTTTACGCAACTAGCATTAACTCAATCTAATTAATCAAATTTATAAGGTGTTCATCATGAATAACAAAACAATTGCCAAAAAAATGATTAACCAAGTTAAATCGGTTATCACTGACCCACAAGCAAAAAGCTTGTTGGCTGCTTATCACGTAGAGGCGTCATTTACCCACTTCTACGAAACACACAGCCACATTTACCTGGTTGGTAAAGACATTACTGCAGTCATGGCCAATCATTTTCCATACTTCACGTTTAAGACTCGTGATAACAAGAAAACCCGTCACGGTATTGGCGATGGATCGATGTCTGATTGCTTAAACAAGCTGCGCCGTGTGTATCGCTTAGAAATAAAAAAACCGATTAGCGAGAAGTTTATCGCTGAAGTTGGTGCACCGACTTTCACAAAAAGCCAATCTGTAAGTCCTGTTGCTTATTTGATTGATGAAGTTGTGCAGCAAGAAACAGCGCCGATCGCACGGTCTGACGTTCAAAACAGTTTTCATGATCTTTTCAATTAATTTGAGGCTTACTCAAAAGTGTGAGAGAGACAAAATGACAAAACGCTGTTCTGGTGATGTGAAGTCACCCTGGTTCTTCATCGAGGACCAAATCCCAAACAAAGATGGCACGGCGTTTATTGTGTGGGATGAATTCTTAGACCATGAAATTAAACCTATCCGCTGGAGCGATAAGATCCGTGACTATGCTTCAGGTGATGTCGAATGGAGTGGAAGCTTCTTATTTTGGCGATATGATGATGGTACACCAGCTGAATCACCAAGAAGCTATCAGCAATCTTAATTTCTTATTTTGGAGGTAAAAGTACTTATATTTCCGAGGGTGTAGCCAATTGGTTTTGAGATCTAATCAATCTCATTAAAGCAAAGGTTTAATTCCTTGAATGTCAGTTCGAGTCTGACCATCCCCGTCATTGCCAACAAATTCCCTCAAATGAATCAATTGAAGACAATCATACCAGCCTCACTAAAATAGTTACGGCTTTGACGTTCTGACTTAGGTTCCCAATCTCTATTTTTCAGATTACATGATCCAGCAGCAATTTTAGCCTTGCCAAACTTACTTTGAATGCTTTGAAACGCCGTCATTAACGCTTGCTCTTTTTCAAGCTGCTCTACGTCAGTTAGTAGGCCGATCGTGCGATGTTCTTCTTTTATCAATTCACACAACATCACGCCACATTTCTTAAACTCTATCCCCTCTTTGTACAATTTATCAATCAGTGATGTGGCAGCTTTAACAAGTTGCATCAAATTGTTTGTAGGTTGGGTAAACGTGTATGTTAACGACTTGCTGTAATACGGTTTTGACTGGTCAAATGGGTTGGATTGCAAGAAAACAATCAGAGATCCGCAAAGCTGGTGTTCATCAACAAGCCGATTGAATGCATTATGGGTATATTTGCTGACGGCTTCTTGAAGAATTGAGAGCTCAGTAATTTTCTGGCCGAAAGATTTGCTCGAGACAATCTGTTGTTTCGCCTTAGGTGAACTTTCAAATTCAAAGCATGACTGGCCAAGCAATTCTAAAATCGTACTTTGCATATTCACATTGAAGAGTTCACGCATTCGATTCGGGTTGGATGTTGCAAGATCCAGCACAGTTAAAATCCCCATGTCATTAAGCTTTTTAGCGTACTTTCGCCCTACACCCCATATTTCATCAACTGGCATGCTTTGATAGTAGCTTTCGACATCTACCAGGCTCATTGTCACTAAATTACAGATTCCATTTAATTCTGGATTCTTTTTGGCAAGGTTGTTGGCCATTTTACTTTCAGTCAGTGTTCTACCAACACCCACGCACGTTGTTAAGCCAATAAGCTTATATACTTGATGCCGAATCTCCCGTGCCATTTCAGTAGCATCAAAGTTTTTAGTAAATTGAGTAAATTCTATAAAGCCTTCATCAATGCTGTAAATGCTGTAACAGCTTGGATCTACAAAACCAGATAATATTCCATGAAAACGACGTGACATTTCGCCATACAGCGCAAAATTGCTCGATAGCACATGAACGTTATGTTTATTGATGATGTCTTGGGCCTTAAAGAGTGGCGCACCCATCGGGATTTTTAAGAGTTTAGCTTCAGCGCTTCTCGCGATGATTGTTCCGTCATTAGAGCTTAAGACAACGCATGGTTTACCCTTTAACTTAGGGTTCCAAAATGCTTCCATCGAACAATATGCCGAATTTATATCAACATGAATAAATACCCGGTTTGTCATTTTCGTGCGTCTTTAATGATGTAAGTCACTACGCCCCACACAATCAATTCCTGTTCAGGTTTTAGAAAAATATGTGAGTGCTCTTGGTTTTCTGCTTTAAGCCAAACTGGAGGGATAGATTTTGCATCTGGACCAAAAATTTCATTAATTTCACCAGCTGACATTTGCTTGGTGATCATCAACCGCTTAACGGTAAAGTCTGTTTCTAGCTGAGCAACAATAATATCTAGATGCTTGGCATCGAAGCTTCTATCGATTATGAGCTTATCGTTAATATCTATACCAGCATTTAGCATGGAACGAGAGCCTACTTTACCAATAAACGTAGAGTACTCATTGGTGATCAGCATTTCGTTGAGATCGACCGACTTTTCAATAAAATCTTGTGCTGGTGATGCAAATCCAGCTGATAATAATTCAGCTGCAATAGGAATTTGTAAAAGCGAGTTAGATCTGACGTGCTCGAGGTCAAGAATATCGCTTATCTTTTTATTTGCACCGCTAAATGCGATAACTTTCGTTTCAGGTTTTCCTGACGTTGAACTGCAAGTAGACATGAAAAAAACCTTACTATGATTTGAGCCCCATTGTATTGAGAGCTGTATGTTTGTTCAAATATTTCTTAAAAGTTACCAATACACAATGGGTTATCCTTGGAGTTAGAATAAAGATCGTCTATCTTATGAATAATAAAATTTACACGTAATATGTCAGAGATGATGCCAATTATTCATTACTTAACAGTACAGGTTTGCAAACGGGTATTCATAGAGCCTAACTACGGCGTAATGCGTTCTAATGATCCATTAGTTATAGATCCTGATCTATCAATGCAGCCATTATGTTTACTTGGCATCTCCGTCAATGATTTTCCATTAAATTACACGGAATATTATGAAAAAAATGACAGTAGTTGTTCCCTGTCAAAATTCCTGAAGACTTTTTGGAGCCGTTACTACAAGACTAATGGCCCAAATATTCCATTAGTTTTTGGAATACCAGATATCCTGGTTATCGATCATCGTGTGAAGGATATTATTAATCAATCATTTTATAGTTGGTTAGACTCGAATAATATTCAATATGAGTTTTCTGATAGTAAGAATAAAAAAGCTATTGCTAATTTTCGTCAGCATCAACACTATCCTTATATTGAATGTTACTCTGAGATAGACGTCCTAGATACATATAAAACTAAAAATGAAGAATATGCCTTACCTTTATCCGTTCTAAACACGATGACTAACTATTTAGATAGTGTTTTTCTCTTATCAAAGCATCGTAAAACTTTAATAGCGTATACCAGCAGACCTATTAAGCATCCAACATTTACAGAGTGCTGTCCTAACGATCTCCGACTATTTGACATTACACCTTTAGAAAGTAAAGCCGATAGAACTTTACAGGATGCATATTGGGTTAGCTCCGATTTAGAAAATGGCAATTATGGATACTTGCGGAATAGACAAGTGAAAGAAGACATAGATTGCACCAGAGAAGATAAAAAAGCTTTTTTGGCCCTAATAAAATCATTGCCAGTTACTCAATGGATGGATATTTTTACAAGCAATCAGATTGAATTATTGAATCAATTAAAAAAACAACGATACAAAGACACAATTGATATCGATCAGATTAATTACGCAGATATGTGTTTTAAATTAGGGTTAAGTAGGGATTCTCAATACACAGTTTTAGCACTGGAGACATCTAAATTAAAACGTTCTGAAATGATTGAACTTTGGGATCAATATTCTCATGGAGGTGATGTTAAGTACTCTTGTGAAATTATGCTTCCTGACTGGTACTCTTCGCGAAATGATAAAATTTACAGATATTTTTATTTATCTATGTGGAACAGCAGCATTATTTTCATAAGTGAATCAGGATCTCCAGCAACAAAATGTTTTGATCAAGATGAATGCATTAATTACATGTCAAAAAATCAATTCAAAATACATAATTTAAGTAATATCGTTGATATACGTCACTTTGATGAATTGCTATTAAACAACAGGCAATATTTATTGAACATCGTTAAAGAAATGGATGCTTTTGAACTTTTAAAGGACCTAAATACCGTATAAAACAGAGTGTGGAAACACACTCTGTTTTATAGAAAATGATTTCTATTGGATATAATTGGACAAGTAATTATAAATACTCGGATCTTCAATATCCGATGGGAATCCACGATCACAGACAAGGATAAACTTATTCCCCTGCTTTATAATTAATGGCTCTGTTCCATCTACTTCGTCTAAGTCTAAATGCAAATTTTCACAAACATATTCGTACATTGCTTCTTTAGAGATAAAATCTTTCAAGCCAAAACAACTTAGGATTGTACAATCCATCTCCACTGATTGATCAACAGAAAAACTGCTGGTATGAACGGCGTTATACACAGGAATTAGTATCTTCCGGGCGCATTGAATCCCCTATAAAACAAATTCTTCTTTTTTAACGCTGTGCCATACAGCCCGGTTGAACATTTTAAGCATAGGTTTTATTAATTATTAACTGTAAAATATTATAGTTTAAACATCAATATTAACTACTTTTAATAGTTAGGAACTCCAGTTTTATCAGGCTTTGTTGCACAAAGATTTGAAATGCAAAGCGCCCCTAATTGAGCCAAATTTAAGGCGTAATTTGGGTAAGTGGTCGACCTAATTCCGTAAATCGGTTGAGGACTGCTACACGTGCATGAATTTCATTCACCTGACTAGGAAAGCTTCTTGCCATTAATTTATCGCCTAATAATTTGATGCAATGCAGCTTGGTTTCCACCAAACTGCGGCGATGATAGCCTGACCATTTTTTCCATAATGTCCTGCCTAAACGTTTAACTGTTCGAAGTAATTCATTTCGCTCTAGCGAGCTACTCTTTCTATCTTTCCATGGTTTCGCATTTTTTCTAGGTGGAATCACTGCATGTGCTTGCCGATCTGCAATGACCTGACGGCATTGCTTGGTGTCATAAGCTCCATCGGTATAAACAGAGTCAATCTGCTCATCTTGTGGAATCTGATTAAGTAAATCACCAAGCACCTGTGAAT
>NZ_MVOM01000015.1:0-69629 GCF_002018895.1 Acinetobacter sp. MF4640
CTGGTGATTCATACGATAATGCTCTGGCTGAAACGGTGAATGGCTTATACAAAACAGAGGTGATTGAATATTTAAAAGCAGATTGGCAAGGTTTAGCAGATGTACAACTTGCGACACTAAACTGGGTAGATTGGTTCAATAAAAAGCGTGTACACAGTGCACTGGGTTATGTATCGCCTTTTGAGTTTGAAGCAATGTACTATGATAAGATTAACCCGTTAGGTCAGGTGGCCTAACTTAAATAAAAAAGTCTCCGACAAACCCGGTACGGTTCACACAGTTAAACTCAAGTAGTGCTTTGTCTTTTGATCAAGCGGTTGCCGAAAAGGCCAAAGAAGCTGAAGAAGAGAAAGACGACGCTTAATTTTTGAGTCCGTATGTTCATTACTATGGGCATACGGATTGATGTTTTAAGCGGTTTTCTTTCTATTCGTAATAAAGGCATAGAAAAATAAACTTAAAACGGTTGTCAGTGCACAGAATAAATAGGTGAAACTATAACCTTGCTTAGAAATGAGTAGACCCAACAATACAGAGCCAAGAGCAATACCTAAGTCATACATGGTAAAGAACGTGGAGGTCGCATGGCCAATCCGATGCTTTTCAGCACCTTGAATGGCTAAAGTTTGTAGACAAGGCTGTGCAGAACCAAAGCCCATGCCAACGCATACTGCCGCAACCAATAAACCCGTCAAAGATTGAATCTGACTGAGAATTACAAGTCCTAAGCTAAATAATATAATCGCTGGGTAAATCACATAACTTGCCCCACGACGGTCATAAACTTTGCCTGTAATCGGACGTAGGCTCATCATGGAAATCGCAAAGACGATAAAAAACAAGCTCGCGTAGTTCAGCAGATGTTTAGACTCTGCATAAGTTGAAATGAACGACATGATACTGGCATAGGAAAAAGAAATGATCATGCCCATAATTGAAATATTCAAGGCTTTAGTTTCAACAAAGTCATGGATACTGAGCTTGCGCTTCACGGGTGGTGTCAATTTTTTGGTGGTCTGCTGAAGTGGGATAAAGAAACAAAACAAGAAACCGAGACAGACACTAAACGCTAAAATCCCTGCGATCATTGGATAGGATGCAGACTGGATCAGGGTTAAACCGAGGAATGGCCCAAGTACAATCCCTAGATTAATGGACATGACAAAATAGCCCATGCCTTCGCCTTTACGTTTTTCTGGAATAAACTCATTGACGATAGGTACGGCAACTGTGGTGACGATGCTGAACCAAATGCCATGTAGAAAACGAATCAGTAACAGCAGTTGTAAATTATCGGCAAACAAATAAGCCAAGGAAAACAAACAAAATAGAGCTTCCGCGATAAAAAGCGTTTTCTTATTGCCAAATTTTTCAATAATGATTCCGCTAAAAGGGCGAACTGCGATAGACGATGCCATGAACAAAGTCATGGCTAAGCCTGCTTGTGCAAGGCTTCCACCCAAATCATTCAAAATATAGATTGGGAGGATTGAGGTCTGCGCAAAGTAAAAGATGAACAAAAACAGATTGTTCACTAAGCAAAGAATAAAAGACTTATTCCATAGCGACGATGTATTAAGAGCAGACATGCAGAACCTTTGGTTCGAAGAAGAGGCCACAGGGCGTGAGCTGTTGCTATTATTTTATGCAGAAGCTAGGTCACGGCTGTGAAATTAGAATAACCAAATTATAAGATAATGCACGTGAAAAGTATAATTATAGTAATAAATGCTGGTATTTAAGCGAGTTGAACTGAAAAATATTAAGTTAATTTATCAAAATAAGAGGATAGTTGCAAAAAATCAGTCCGCAGACTGATTTTTTGAGCCGTAAATATGAATACTAGGCTTATAGACCTGCTTCATAGGCTGTGCTTGAAAGGAGTTGTTCTACATCTGCGATATTGTCTGGTTTGATTTTATAAATCCAACCTTTGCCGTAGGGGTCATCATTGACGAAGTCAGGATCATCTTCCAGATTGGCATTGATTTCTACCACGGTGCCAGAAACTGGTGCATGAATATCAGAAGCTGTTTTTACAGATTCAACCACACCCGCTTGTTCGCCTGCAGTGATTTGTTGACCAACTTCTGGTGTTTCAACGTAGACTAAATCGCCTAAGGCATCCTGTGCATGGTCTGAAATACCAGTTACAACAAGATCACCTTCAATACGCACCCATTCATGTGTACTTGCATACTTCAATTCTGAAGGATGATTCATGAATAACTCCTTAAAATACAAAAATCATTTTTCGCATGATTTATACATGCTTTTTTATCAAAACAAAAGATCTATAAATACGGATCTTTACGCCAATTACTCGGGCTGCGGCCACTCCAACGCTTAAATGCTCGGCTGAAATTTGCCACATCACTATATCCCAGTTCATCTGCGATTTGCTCTAAGCTATAGTCTGTACGTGACAAAAGTGACGTGGCATGACGGTAACGCACTTCATCCACAATGGTTGAAAAAGACGTGCTTTCAGCAGCCAGTTGGCGCTTCAGTGTTCGATCAGACATGTGTAAGAGGTCAGCGACATGCTCGATGCTTAAATAGTGTTGTTCTGAGCGCGTCAAAATGTCACGTACACGCATCGATAATCTTCGGCGTTCGCCCATGGCTGAGAGCTCAGCTTCACACTGATTAATGGCTATTTGGCTTGCAAGTGGGTCAGCATTGACCATTTTAAAGCCGAGATAATGCTTATCAAAACTCAAAAGTAAATGTGGTTGATCAAAGCGAACACTATGGTTAGGTAGCTTTGCACGATAGCGATCAAAGCCTTCGGGTTCTGGAAAATCGAAATCAATTTCCCCAGCCAGATTTTCAATACCAGTGAGCGCCTTACTCATCGAAACAATGCCAAAAATAATACTGATCGCAATATCGGTACGCAACGGTTCTATATCGACATCACAGCGTAATTGTAAAGTCGCTTTTTCGCCAAAGGTGGAAAAGAAAAGCTGCAAAAAAGGCATGCGCAGTTGAATAAAGCGGTTAGCAAGTACCAAGGCTTCGCCAATATCATGAGTTGTCATAATGGCATAGCCAATGAAGCCATGAATTGAAATACGCATTTGCGTGCCTAGATGGTAGCCAAGCGTGGGCTCACCAGTGAGACGGCTGGCCAACTTCACAAGTTCATTGGCAGTATGAACAGGTATGCGAAAGTCCGGCTCTGCGAGTTGTTCGCTCGTGAGTTGAAAAGGGGAAAATAGCGTCTCTGCGTTATAGCCCCAACGAGACACAACATCTAACAACAATAAGCCATAAACACCACGAATTCCTTGATCTTGGCGAAGTGAAACTGTTTTCATGCGCGATCCATTGCATTTTTCTTTCTTTTCTGACTGAAGTTATATTGGCATGAATATTTCAAATTCATGGAGCATATTGTTGGACAATATGTTCCGAGCCTATATCAATTCAGTATCCTTTACATTTTTGATTTAGTGGAACGATATTATAAATATCA
Organism: Acinetobacter sp. MF4640; assembly: GCF_002018895.1. NCBI lineage: Bacteria > Pseudomonadati > Pseudomonadota > Gammaproteobacteria > Moraxellales > Moraxellaceae > Acinetobacter > Acinetobacter sp. MF4640. The sequence continues at coordinate 3,482 of NZ_MVOM01000015.1, forward strand.
TAAATTTCTGAGCAAAAATATAAGACTCTCGATAAAAATCAAGGCTCAGCAAATGATGCTAAAAGTTAAGTAAAATCTTTTCAAAATCAGCACGCTAAAATCATTGATGATAATGATCTAAGCGTGCTGAGGACGGAAAGTAAAATTAGGCTTCTTTCTTTTTAATTGGATGTTGTTCCGTTAAAAATCCACCTGTTTGACGCTGCCAAAGGTGCGCATAGATACCATTTTTTTGAATCAGTTCTTCATGTGTCCCTTGTTCTGCAATACGACCTTCATCAAGCACAATCAAACGATCCATTTGAGCAATGGTTGAAAGACGGTGCGCAATCGCAATCACCGTTTTATCTTGCATTAAGTCATCAAGGCTAGATTGAATTGCAGCTTCAACTTCTGAGTCTAGGGCACTGGTGGCTTCATCTAAAATTAAGATTGGTGCATCTTTCAAGAACACACGAGCAATGGCGATACGCTGGCGTTGGCCACCTGAAAGTTTCACTCCACGCTCACCAACATAGGCTTCATAACCTGATTTACCACGTAAGTCATTCAGCTGAGGAATAAACTCTTCGGCTTTGGCTTTACGTACAGCAGCATACATTTCTTCATCACTCGCATTGGGACGGCCATATTTGATATTTTCTGCAACACTACGGTGTAGCAGGGAGGTGTCTTGAGTCACTAAGGCAATATTACGACGTAAACTGTCTTGAGTGACATCTTCGATATTCTGCCCATCAATTAAAATTTCACCCTGTTTCAATTGATAAAAATGTAGCAATAGTTGAATCAGTGTTGATTTCCCTGCACCAGAGCGACCCACGATCCCAATTTTTTCACCAGCTCGGATGCGTAGGTTTAAATTGTCTATGACATTTTTACTGTTATACGCAAAAGTGACGTCTTTAAATTCGATCATGCCTTGTTTAACTTCAAGGTCTTTGGCATTAGGTTTGTCTTGAATCGTGATCGAACGACCTAAAGTTTTCATGCCATCTTGAATGGTACCGACACTTTCAAAAAGTGCTGAGGTTTGCCACATGATAAATTCAGCGATACTGCTCAGTTTTAAAATCATAGCCGTTGCAGCAGCAATAACACCAAGTTCAACTCGCCCATTCATCCATAACCAAACTGCAGTACCCAATACACCCGCATAAAGCACTATGTTTAAAAACAGGATGCTGATTTCATATTTAGCGCCTAAACGCATTTGTTTATAGACGGTGACCATGAACTCTTGCATCGAGGCTTTGGCATATAAGCTTTCTCGTCCTGCATGGGCAAAAAGCTTTACTGTTTGAATATTGGTATAGGCATCGGTAACACGGCCAGTCATTACAGCTCGGGCATCAGCCTGTTCATTTGAAACTTTGCTCAAACGTGGAATGAAGTAATACGCTGCGCAGATAAACAACGCTAACCAGACCAGTAACGGTAATATTAGGAGCGGAGAAATAGCGGCAAGCACCAGATTGACCGTGACAAAATAAATCAGCACATAAGCCAACATGTCACCCAAAATAACCCAAAACTCACGTATTGCCAGTGCGGTTTGCATGACTTTTGCGGAGAGGCGTCCTGCAAAGTCATTGTGAAAAAAGTCGAGACTTTGCTTCAGTAGTAAATTATGAAAGCGCCAGCGCAGACGCATAGGAAAATTACTAAATAATATTTGGTGTTTAATAATCGACTGTAAACTGGCAAATAAAATATTGGCCAATAAAATACAGAATAGAAGGGCTAAGTTTGAACCATGTTCCGATAAAAATGTTTCTGGCTGGCTTTTACTGAGCCAATTCACTAAGTCACCAATTTTGGCGTAGAACAAAGCTTCAAAGCTGGCAGCCCCAGCCGTGAATAAAACCAAGATCAACAAATAGCCACGCACACCTTTAGCGGCCTGCCATACAAACGGAAAGAACGTGGTCGGTAAAGGTTGGTTTAAACCTTCGTCTGGATAGGGATCAACACGTTTTTCAAACCATTTGAACATGAATAAAACCTTCAAAAAAATAAGTCATTTATGAGTTAATGACTCGTTTTATAAATAAGCAGAATTTGAAAATTTTAGCATGAAAATACCTCAGTCGTCTGTGTAAATTGCCAGAGACTAAACGTTGTTGTAGCAGTATTGATAGCAAGAAATGTAGATGAATAGATATAAAAGTCTGATTAGAAAGTCTTACAAAGTGAAAAGGAGTGGCTAATTTAATGAAGAGAAAAGGTTGATATTGTGATATATTTCATGTAAATAATCAAGTATTTAATTTACATAATACACAACGTAAATAACACAGTTGTTGAAAAACTAATGTTATGTATTTTCAGAATCTGTATTCTAAAACTAGTAATTTAGACCGTATGTTGAAATGATTATTCTGTATTTTTAAGACCTTGGTATGCCAAAACTAGGGTAGTTTTAGCATACCAAAGTGAAAAAATTACGGGTTTGACAGTGCGATTTGCATGTCATATCCCGATGGTGCTTGGTAAATTTTGAGACCAAATTCGGGAAGAATGGCAATTAAATGATCGAAAATATCCGACTGAATCGCTTCATAGTCTTTCCATGCAATTTGATTGCTAAATGCATAAATTTCCAGTGGCAAGCCTTTTTCAGTCGGTTGTAGCTGACGTACGATTAAAGATTGGTGTTTTGAAATGTTCGGATGCTGATTAAGGTACAGCTCAACATACGCACGGAAGGTCCCGATATTGGTTAAACGTCGCTGATTACAAGGAGATGTATTGCTCAGTTTTTGATTAAACTCAACCAGCTCTGTGCTTTTGTGATCCAAATATTGGTCTAATAATAAAAACTCTTTAAGTTTGCTTTGCTCTGCTTCAGACATAAAGTGAACGCTACTTTGGTCAATATAAAGTGAGCGTTTGATACGACGTACGCCTGCCTGTGACATACCCCGCCAGTTTTTAAAAGTATCTGTGACCAATTTGTTGGTTGGGATCGTGGTAAAGGTTTTATCAAAGTTCTGTACAGTGATGGTATGTAATGACATATCAATGACATCACCGTCTGCATTCAGAGATGGCATTTCAATCCAATCTCCAATGCGAACCATGTCGTAGGATGAAATCTGAACAGAAGCCACCAAAGACAAAATGGTATTTTGGAAGACCAACATCAGCACTGCCGCCATAGCACCGAAGCCCGCCAGCAAGGTGAAGACATCTTTTTTCAGGAAAGTCCCTAAGATCATCAAGCCACAAACGATGAAAATAATGAGTTTGATCAGCTGTAGATAGCCTTTGATAGGCTTATTTCTAGACTTTGGATTACGTTGATAAACCAAATTGAATATATTCAGTAATTCACCAATCGCCAGCGCAATGGTTAAGAAAATAAAGGCCTGTGCCGCCATTTGGACAAAGGTGACCATTTTCGCAGATAGGTGAGGAACGGTAACGATACCATTCATAATGACGATTGCTGGGACAATGTTCGCAATTCGACGAATCACGCTATGCTGCGACATGATGTCGTGATTGGCAAATTTTAGCTTAGTGATGAGATGCCGAATGCCGCGAACGACAACATGCTTGGCAATAATATACGCCAGTATAGCCACTAGAATGAGTATGCAGAACCCTGTCAGCATTTCGATCCAAGGATACTGATCCGACCAATCTTTTAAACTCTGTATAAAATGAAAATTATCCAAAATGCGATCTTCTTTTGATTAAAACACTGTAAATAGTGTAATCAGCTATGCGAATTAAGCAAATTGTGTCACTAAGTTTATACATGTTATCAACGACTTGTTTATTTACTCTCGTAGATTCGGTTTTTAAATCGATATTTGAATGTCATGAAGTATAAATTGTTGATGGTCGGGATGTGTCAGGTCAGTGGAATGGTAAATTAGTTTTATAATGAACTAGGAAAAAAGAAGCTTCCAATATGGAAGCTTCTGATGGTTCAAATTACCACATGAGATCATCAGGGATCACGTACGCAGCGTATGGATCTTCCTCATCGGTGACTGCTTCATTTTTCTCTGAAGTATTTACGATAATAAAGCCTTCAAGTTTGGCATTAATACGATCAGCTAAAGCTTTAGGTAAGAAGGCATAACTTTCATGATCACGTGCAATCACGAGGCTACCAGCAACCAAGGCATTATAAATTTGTTGATTGATATATTGTTTTTTGATTTTGCCATCGTCAATAAACTGATAGGCCACGTCACCATCGGTATCACGGATTTTATGCTGCGTGATCATTTGAATGATCGTCGCTTTGAGCTCTTTTTCTTGCAATATCGCTTTCTTCTCAAGTTCGATGGCTTGATCTTTGGCCTGTTTTTGCTGTTTGTCTTGTGCAATTTTTGCCTTGATCTCAGCTTCACTGCTTTGACCTGTTCTTTGCTCATGCACTGCTTGTTTAGAAAGTTTTTTGGCCTTTTTGTTGTCAACTAAACCGGCTTTGAGTAACTGAGCCTGTAATGCATTTTTTACCATAGCGAATTCCACAACTGCGTTTAAAAACGACGATAACGAAAGTAAATGATCCAATATACAACACTAAGGATCAAGCTTAATGCTGTTGGAACTAAAAAAGAATTGAGTTTTAAATAGGGATACATCCAACTTGCACAGAGTCCGCCGATCAAAAAGCCACTTAAAATCAAAAGATGTAAAACTACGCGCCGACGTTCAACCACGAGTCCGCGCACACGATAACCAAGCGCTAAGCCGAGGTCGGTAAGAACACCCGATAAATGTGTGGTGCGGATGATAGTGCCTTTATAATGGCTCACCATGGCATTTTGCACACCCATTGCGACGCAGGCCCAGAGTAAAGCATAGCGCGGAAAATAAGGCAGAAAGAACCAACATAGGAAAATAAAAAAAGCCACTAACGTGAGTGGTACGCCATAGCGGCGTCCCAATCGAAAGTGACTATTTCCCAGAATTACACCGCTATAAAATGAACCGATGACATAGCAGACAGTTACTAATAGCAAATATAAAATGCTTTCGGGTTGCCAATGTACAAGCGACATCGCCAAAACACTTACATTACCAGTCATATGGGAAACAGACTGGTGTAAAACAGTCACCAGTCCTAAGACATTAATCATTCCTGCATTGACTGCAAGAAAGAATGCCCCCAGTTGAATCCAAAGTGGTAAGTGTTGAAATGGCATAACTTCAAAAAAGAAATAATATACTGATTCTACAATATATTATTTTGAAGCGCGGTCAACTGCTGCAGTAAATAATACGTCAGTTGATGAGTTCAATGCAGTTTCAGTAGAGTCTTGTAGTACGCTAATCACCATACCAATTGCAACCACTTGCATTGAAATATCAGATGAAATACCAAATAGGCCACACGCTACAGGAATCAAGAGTAGAGAACCACCCGCAACACCAGAAGCACCACAAGCTGAAACTGTTGCAAGCACAGATAAAATCATCATGGTGGTAAAGTCAACATTAAGACCTAGCGTATTGACTGCTGCCAGTGTAAGCACAGTAATAGTCACTGAGGCGCCGGCCATGTTAATGGTCGCACCCAGTGGAATGGCAACGCTCGCTGTAGATTCAGCCACACCCAAACGTTTTGCAAGATCTAAGTTCACAGGAATGTTCGCAGCAGAACTACGCGTGAAGAAAGCAGTGATACCACTTTCACGTAAACATTGAAATACCAATGGATATGGATTGCTACGTGTTACCACTGCAACCATAAGCGGGTTGATGACTAAGGCAACGAAAGCCATTGTGCCAAGTAAGACAGCCAATAAATGTGCATAGCTTGCTAATGTGCTTAAACCTGTTTCTGCAAAGGTTACCGCCACCAGACCGAAAATACCGATAGGCGCAAAGTTAATCACCAAACGAATCACGCTATTTACTGCGTGTGCAGTATCATTAAGCAAGTCTTTGGTCGAGTCTTTGGCATGACGGAATGCAGCACCCAAGGCCACAGCCCACGCTAAAATACCAATGAAGTTTGCTTCACTAATGGCAGTTACAGGGTTAGCAATAAAGCTCAGCAGTAGGTTCTTAAAGATTTCAATCAAGCTACTTGGTGGTTGTAAGTCAGTATTTGCAGGTAAGTTTAAGAACAAAGTACTTGGGAAAATGACGCTGACCACAACTGCTGAAAAAGCTGCCAGTAACATACCCACAGCATACATAATGATGATGGGACGCAGATTCGCACTATGACCTACTTTAAAATTTGCAATAGAAGCAAGAACCAAGACAAATACAAGTACAGGCGCGACAGATTTTAACGCTTTAATAAATAAGTCGCCTAGCAGGCTCAAATAAGGTGCAACGCCTGGGAAAACAAGGGCTACACCAATACCCAAAATAATGGCAATAATAATTCGAGTAACTAGACTCATTCGCGCTAAAACAGAAAACATAGAGGCGCCTTGTTGAAATTACGAGGACAAAATACGGATTTTAAGTGCGCCATTTTATACCTAATTTGCTAACTGACTGAAAAATATTTAGATATAAAAATTAAGTTATTGTAATTCCAGTTTTTATTATTCATTTTAATTCATAAAAATGACATATTTAATGGATTTTTATCATAAATGCCTGCTTGATATTTCTCACTATATTGAAAAAGTGCAAGCAGACATTCGGTCTCTTATGAAGTTTTAAGCAGTTGAGGTGAAAGGGTCTGAATGGCTTGATAGTGAGTTAAAAAGACATTCCCACTCAAATGTTTCAATAGTTTTGAGCTTTGCAGTCGATCCATCACAGGACCTTTAACTTCGGACAAATGCAGTTGAATGTTTTGCTTGGCCAATTCTAGATTAATATCTTCCAGCATTTCTAAAGCACTCAAGTCGATACTGCTCACACTGGAGCAATTAATCACCACATGGGCTAACTCAGGTTGTTGGCTCACGGCATTGATCAGCTCGCCTTTCAATATATTGGCATTTAAGAAGGTTAGGCTTTCATCTATACGCATCGACAGTACTTGTGCCGTCGTCTGAACTTGATGGCGTTCAACATTGCGAAAATGTTGAGTCCCCTCGACCAAGCCAATCACAGCAATATGTGGCCGGCTAATCCGCCAAAGCAACAAAATAAAGGTTGAGATCATGCCAATGATCAGGCCAGTTGAAATATCGATACAGACCACACCAAAAAAGGTAATCCACATCGCGATACCATCTGCTTTGGAATATTTCCATGCTTCGATGAAGGGTTTAAAGTCCACAAGTTTCCATATGGAGACGATAATCGTTGCAGCCAAAATAGCTAAAGGAAGGTCCTGAAAGAAACCTGTAAAGTATAAGCTCACTACAATAATCAACAGCGAAGAGAGGACACCAGCCATAGGGGTCTGAGCGCCTGCATCTGCATTAACGACAGTACGAGAAAGGCTGCCTGTTACAGGAAAGGCCGAACTGAAACCTGCACTGATATTGGCTAACCCCAAAGCGATAAGTTCTTGGTTGCTGTTGAGTTGGCTTCGGTTTTGTAAAGCAGTGGCTTGAGCAATGGAAAGTGATTCAACAAAACTGATCATCGCGATCATGGTTGCACCTGGCAAAAGTTGCAGAACTAAAGTCCAGTTCCAATACGGCATATCGAGTGGAGGCATACCAGATGGAATGATTCCGACGGTTTTAATTCCAAGCGTTTGCAGTTGGAAAAAATAGACCAAGGCAATCGAGGCAACCACTAAAAATAAAGGAATGGTACGCGAAAGTAATACGGTCGATCCGAACCAACCTTTTAAGGTATTAGTATTCAGCAGCTTTGGTACATAAATTAAAAATGCGATTGCACACAGTCCAAACAGCAGCGTACCTATGTGGGTTAAACTGGTGTATTGCCAAACACTTACCACAAACTCGGGGATATTATTGGCTTTTAAAGGCAGATCGACAATAAACTTCAACTGACCCAACGCAATCAGCAAAGCAGATGCAATAATGAAACTTTGGATGACGGGGTGGCTAATCAGTTGGATGAGGAAACCAAAGCGAAATAAACCCAACAGCAGGGAAATGATACCGACCATTAGGGCTAATAAACATGCCGCTTGTATATAAACAGGTGAACCAACTTCAAACATCGAGTTCAAAGTCGCAAAGGTTATCATCGAAATGATGGCAACAGGGCCAATAGAAAGCGTCGGGCTGCCGCCAACGATGGCATAAATAATCATTGGGATAATGCTGGCATATAGCCCAGTGATTGGCGGTAAGCCTGCCAACATGGCATAGGCCATGCCTTGAGGAACCAACATGGCAATGACGATAAAAGATGCAAGTAAATCTGACTTAAACGTAGGCGTGTCATAGTTCTTGAGCCATTGCCATGCGGGTAGATAATGGCTTAGACGACGATTCCAATCAGACATAAAAAAATCTAAATCACAAATTTAGATATATTATGCATAAAAAATGCTAAGAAGTCTTAGCATTCGTTTTCAGAGCACAGAAAATATAGCAGTGATTTGGTTTAGAGACGTGGTTTTGGGCAGTACAAGCTATACAAAGTATTTAAAACTTCAATCATGCGTTCATCTTTAATGGAGTAATAAATTTGCTTACCATCACGGCGCGTATTTACCACATCACTTTTACGTAGCATCATTAATTGTTGCGAAAGAGTCGGCTGTTTGATGTCGGTAATTTCTTCAATTTGAGAAACATTAAGTTCTTGTTGCGACAAATGACACAAAATTAATAAACGATCAGTATTGGCTAGAGATTTTAAAATACTCACAACAACTTCAGCAGAGTCGCGCATAGACGTTATTTCAAGTCCTGTGTTCATTTAAAACCTACTCATAAAACAAAACAACTGTGCGCTTAGTATAAAACCAAGCCGTTAATAATGCTGTCTTTTCAAGTCCAATATGCATGGCTTTTAGTGAAATAAAATATTAGCTAAATTTATATATACTTAATATTTACATCAAAATTAGTTATTCGAAATGTTACTTAAGTTCTCGATATTTATATAATTTAAGTCGATTTTTTAAATCAAAAACTCATTCTTTATGATGATTTATAATAAGCTTTGAATATTTTATCATATAGAGGGCATTAAAATCATAATTACAGAGCTTTTTAAAAAATTCATTATAAATTTAAAAAATACAAACATTTATTAAAAGGCATAATTATTGCTAGATAATATTTTTGACCAAAAAGTAAATTTTGAGATGAATGTACAAATTTTTCCATCCCATATAGAAGATGCTGATTATGTGGTTTTGTCATCAGGTTTAGGTGGACATGCGCAGTTTTGGCAGCCACAAATTCAAGACCTACAAACCAAATTTCATGTCCTAACTTACGATCAAGAAGGTTGCCATGAAAACAGTACATTATTAAAACCAGATTATTGTATACGCGATTTGGGGCAGCAGCTTTTGCTGATTTTAAAGCAACAACATATTCAACGCTTTCATTTTATCGGTCATGCACTAGGCGGTTTTATTGGTGCGGAGTTAGCCTACTTGTGTCAATCGACCGAGTATCAGATGTTGTCAATCACGATTTTAAATGGTTGGGACACGTTAGATGCGCATACCTATAAATGCTTTGAAACCCGAATTAACCTTTTAACATGCACTGGCACTGAGGCTTATGTCAAAGCACAGGCTTTGTTTTTATATCCACCAGCTTGGATTTCAGCAAATATAGAAAGTATTCAAAAACAAGAACAGTTGCAAATTCAAAACTTTCCACCGTATGAAAATGTATTGCGACGGCTAAGTGCTTTAATGGACTTTGAACTGAGCGAGGAGATACGAGCCACTTTACAGAATATACCGATGCATTTGATTGCAAACCAAGATGATTTCCTTGTGCCTTACCAACGCTCACAAAACCTAAAACAGTTGTTTCCGCATGCACAGTTGACTCTTTTAAAGCAGGGCGCTCATGCAGCGACTGTAACCGAAACAGTACTGATGAATAAGGAAATGTTGGGCTTTTTAACCGTACAGGAAAGTTCAGTTTAGATTATCGATTGTTTAATTTGGCTTTATAAAGTGAAGGTGTATAGGTTTTAAAATCTATACACCTTTTTTATTTAGGCTAAAAATATAAAAACTCTAGTTTGGATCATTTACCGCACAATCATTGATCACGCCTCACAGAGATAGTGCATAAAATAATAAATAATTTTACTTTTTGGTAAAAAATAAAATTAAGTAAAATTATTTAATATGTTGAAAAATAATAATAAATAATAGTTGGCATGGCTTGTGCAAATATATTTTTACCAAACTAAAGGTTAAAAGTCTTGCTGTATTTAGCCTTTGATGTTCTGCAAATAATGAAATAAGTGTAGAGGATGAACGAGATGAAAATAGGTGTATTTTGCCCGATTGGAAATAATGGCTGGCTGCTTTCTGAAACCGCGCCACAGTACATGCCTTCATTTGAACTAAATAAAAAAATTGTTCAACGTGCTGAGTATTATGGTTTTGACTTTGCTTTGTCGATGATCAAACTGCGTGGCTTTGGCGGGAAAACAGAGTTTTGGGATCATAACCTAGAAACATTTACCTTGATGGCTGGGCTCGCTGCGGTGACCAGTAAAATCCAAATCTATGCAACAGCAGCGACGTTGGTGATGCCGCCTGCAATTGTGGCACGTATGGCATCAACGATTGATTCCATTTCAAATGGTCGTTTTGGTTTAAATGTCGTGACAGGCTGGCAAGCACCCGAATATACGCAAATGGGGATGTGGCCAGGAGATGAGTATTTTGCACAGCGCTATGAATATCTTTCCGAATATGTGGAAATTTTGCGTGAACTCTGGGCGACAGGTCGTTCAGATTTTAAAGGAGAGCATTTTACTATGCAGGACTGCCGTGTGAGCCCACGTCCACAAGCAGATATGAAAATTATTTGTGCGGGCCAGTCTGATACAGGGCTTGAGTTTTCTGCCAAATATGCCGATTACAACTTTGTTTTCGGTAAAGGGCTGAATACACCGACAGCTTATGCAGAAATCAATGAGCGCTTAAAACAGCAAACCGATAAAACAGGGCGTGATGTACAAACTTATGTGTTGTTTATGGTGATTGCTGCAGAAACTGATGAAGAGGCGCATGCGAAATGGCAAACATATAATGCTGGTGCGGATATGGAGGCGATTAATTGGCTAATGAACCAAGGGGGTAAAGATACCAAATCTGGAACAGATACTAATATTCGCCAAATGGCATCTTCGGTTTCGCCTGTGAATATCAATATGGGGACTTTAGTCGGTTCTTTTGAACATGTTGCACAAATGTTGGATGAAATTGGTGAAATTCAGGGGACTGAAGGTATTTTGCTTACCTTTGATGATTTTGTACAAGGGGTCGAAGACTTTGGTCAGCGCATACAACCCTTAATGAAATGCCGTGAACATATCGTGATTGAAGAGGACGCATCCCAAGCTGTTTTGGAGAAAAGTGCATGAATGAGCCGATTGTCTGTACAGAATTTACTAAACAGTGCCTGCACGCAAGAACTTTGAAAGCCGAACCTGAACATATTGCATTGGCACCTGAGCACACGGCATTGATCGTGATTGATATGCAAAATGCCTATACCTCAGAAGGTGGCTATTTGGACTTGGCTGGGTTTGATGTATCTAAAACCAGACCTGTGGTTGAAAATATTCAAAAGTCCATTCTTGCTGCACATGCAGCGGGTATTCAGGTCATTTACTTTAAAAATGGTTGGGATAACCAATACCGTGAAGCAGGAGGGACTGACTCACCGAATTTTCATAAGTCAAATGCTTTAAAAACCATGCGAAAAAATCCTGAGCTACAAGGAAAGCTATTGGCAAAAGGTGGTTGGGACTTTGAGTTGATTGATGCACTCAAGCCTGAACCACAAGACTTAGTCATAGAAAAGCCTCGCTATAGTGGATTCTTTAATACTGCGCTGGACAGTATGTTGCGGGTGCGAGGAATCCGAAATTTAGTCTTTGTTGGTATTGCGACCAATGTCTGTGTTGAGTCAACTCTCAGGGATGGTTTTTTCTTGGAGTATTTTGGGGTCGCTCTTAAGGATGCGTGCTATCAAGCTGGGCCTATCGAGGTGCAAGAAGCTAGTCTTTATAACATCAAAACCTTTTTTGGTTGGGTGTCTGATACACAAAGTTTTGTGAACACCTTTCAAACTTCAAGCAGTCAAACACTGGCAAAAACAGCATAAGTCATACATACGAAAAATAGAGGAAACATCATGCCTAAAGAAATTATTGTGCCTGAAGGCACAGCGAAACCACTTGCACCATTTGTACCTGCAACTAAGGCTGACAATATCGTTTATGTATCAGGCACCTTGGCCTTTGATGAACACAACAACGTTGTTCACGTTGGTGATGCAGCAGCACAGACTCGACATATTTTAGAAACCATTAAACGAGTCCTTGCAACCGCAGGTGGCACAATGGATGACGTCACTTTTAATCATGTTTTTGTGAAAGATTGGGCCGATTATGGCGCGATTAATACTGTATATGCCGAGTATTTTCCAAACGATAAACCTGCACGCTATTGCGTACAGACTGGACTGGTCAAGCCAGAGGCTTTGGTTGAAATAGCTTCGGTTGCACATGTAGCTTAAGTGGAATAATCAAATTTTAATGCCCTGATATACGATTTTTTAGGGCATGGAGAATACGATGAATGCAAAACTGATGAATCAAGATCAAGTTGAAACCATGCAGAATCATAAAGCACCAGAGGCAATGTTGGATCAACATACGTTTCGTCAAGGTATGGCGAATCTAGGGGCTGCGGTCAATGTGATTACAACAGATGGGGGTGCGGGTCAGGCAGGCTTTACTGCATCGGCAGTATGTAGTGTGACCGATACACCGCCGACGTTGTTGGTGTGTTTAAACCGCTCAGCCTCTGTGTTTGAGACATTTAAAACCAATCAAGTGTTATGTGTAAACACGTTGTCGAGTCAGCAACAACATTTATCTAATCTGTTTGGGGGTAAAACGCCAATGCCTGAGCGTTTTGCTCAGGGCACATGGTCCACACTTTTGACCAATGCACCTGTATTGGAGGATGCATTGGTGAGTTTTGATTGTGAAGTAGTACAGACTATGTCTGTAGGCAGTCACGATGTGCTGTTTTGCCAAGTCAAAGCCATGAAGCAAAGTTATGGACTAAATGCGCTGATGTATTTTAACCGTGGTTACTGTGAGCCATTATCAATGTGCTAATTCAAAAATTCCTACTTTTACAAGGAGGGGAAACCCATGCAAACAAAAGAATCGTGGTTTCCAAAATTTAAGCCTTATCAAGGCGATTTAGATACAACGCCTGTGCAAACAGATGAATACTTACCCGCAGGAAAAAGCATTATTTTGGGGTTGCAACATGCTTTTGCCATGTTCGGCGCAACCGTACTTGCCCCCTTGCTGATGGGCTTTGATCCGAATCTAACGATCTTCATTACAGGCATTGGTACGATACTCTTCTTCCTCATGACCGGTGGACGTATGCCAAGCTATTTGGGGTCCAGCTTTGCCTTCATTGGAGCAGTGGTTGCAGTTACGGGTTATACAGGTGTTGGAGCAAACCCAAATCTTTCTTTAGCACTGGGTGGAACCATTGCGTGTGGAGTGTTGTACGCGTTAATTGGCTTAATTGTGATACGCACTGGTACGGCATGGATTGAAAAGTTGATGCCACCTATTGTGACAGGTGCCATCGTGATGATTATTGGTCTACACCTTGCACCAGTTGCTATCAAAAGTGTGTCAGCCAATCAGTTTGACTCTTGGATGGCGTTAATCACGATTATTTGTATTAGTGTCATTGCGGTATTTACCAAAGGTATGGTGCGCCGTTTACTGCTACTTTTAGGCTTAGTTGCATCCTATTTTATTTACTTCTTACTCACCAATGTCATGGGTTTTGGCACTGCAATTGACTTTGCAAAAGTTGGTCAAGCAGCATGGTTTGGTTTGCCAACTTTCCACAGCCCAACCTTTGATATAAACGCCATGATGTTGATTGCACCCGTTGCGATTATTTTGGTGGCTGAAAACTTAGGACATTTCAAAGCTGTGTCGGCGATGACGGGGAAAAATTTGTCTCCTTATATGGGACGCGGTTTCTTTGCAGATGGGGTATGTACCACACTGTCTGCTTCAGTTGGTGGCACAGGGATGACCACCTATGCTGAAAACATTGGGGTGATGGCAGTCACTAAAGTTTATTCAACCACAATCTTTGTTTTTGCAGGTGTATTTGCGATCTTACTGGGGCTTTCTCCTAAGTTTGGCGCAGTGATTAGCACAATTCCCATTGCACTCTTGGGTGGTGCATCCATTGTCGTTTTTGGTTTGATTACCGTTGCTGGCGCAAAAATTTGGGTCGATAACAAAATTGATTTCACCAAGAACAGTACTTTAATGATTGGGGCCGTGTGTCTGATTATGGGAACTGGTAATTACAGCTTACAAATAGGGAGTTTTGACCTAGGTGGTATTGGCACCGCAACACTAGCAGCCATTCTTCTTAATCTTTTCTTGAACCGAGGCAGTGAAAAAGAGCAAGTCGTAGAAAAATCAGAAGATCAAATCAATAGCACTATTGCTCACAGTTAGGAGTACGTTTTGAGTCTGAATATTGCATTTATAGGACTTGGGGCAATGGGCTGGCATATGGCCTCCCATTTGCCAAAACTGGGTTATCCTGTTTGGGTGTGGAATCGCACAGTGGAAAAAGCGTCTTCACATGCGCAAACCTTCGGTACTTTGCAGGTTGAACTTCAACAAGCGATGCAAGCCGATATTATATTTTCATGCTTACCGACCAGTGCAGACGTTGAAGCTTTAATTGCGTTACATCCACCCAAATCAGGAAGTTTATGGGTGGATTGTACCAGTGGAGTGCCTGAGTCTGCGCAGCGAATTTCCACTGATTTGGCAGCACGTGGAGTAACTTACTTAGATGCACCTGTTTCGGGTCAAACCATTGGTGCTGAACGCGGTACTTTGACGGTTATGGTGGGTGGTAATATCGCTGGATTTGAAAGGGCAAAACCTATTATTCAGGCATTTGCAGGGCTGATTGAATACGTTGGGGAAAGTGGTGCAGGCTTTGCGGTTAAGGCGGTGAACAATACGCTCATGGCAACGCATTTATGGGCACTGTCTGAAGGTTTGTCCATATTGAAGTATCAAGGCGTTGACTTAGCTGGCGCATTGAGTTGTATCAATCACTCCAGTGGTAAAAGTACCATGTCTGAAACGGTGATGGCGCAAAAAGTTTTGAGCCGCACTTTTCAAAAAACATTTGCTTTAAACCTGTTGCAAAAAGACATTGGTATTGCGATGGATCTGGCCAAAGAAGGACAGATGAAAACACCTATTTTTCAAATGACACAAGAACTGTTCTTAAAAACAGATCGAGAACAGGCTGTACAAGTAGATTTTAGCGCGGCCGTTACACAGTTAGAAAAGTGGAATAGTGTAAGGCTCGTTTAAGCTGGTCGCGTGGTAGAAAAGCATGGGAAAACTCATGCTTTTCTGTTTAAGTGATTTATTTATCAAATAAAAACATAAGCCCGACCAAATGTCAGTTTGCATTTAAAAATCAGGGTATGATAATGAGTGGATCATTAAAAACAACATAGGAAACATTGGTATGAGTACTGACTCAGCTTTTCCAACGCCTAATAATTTAGGGATAGCGGTTTATAGTAATAATGCAGAAGCGATTGGTAACACACCATTGGTTCGTATTAACCGAATTATACAAAGTCCAGCCACCGTTTTAGCCAAAGTTGAAAGCCGTAACCCTGCATTTTCAATAAAATGTCGTATTGGGGCTGCGCTGATTGCGGATGCGGAAGCACGCGGTGTGCTGAAAGCCGGAATGCACATTGTCGAACCAACCAGTGGCAATACAGGTATTGCTTTGGCATTCGTTGCTGCTGCAAAAGGTTATGCGTTAACTCTAACTATGCCATCAAGCATGAGTATCGAACGTCGTAAAGTGATGAAAGCTTTGGGCGCGAACTTGGTTCTCACCGACCCTGCAAAAGGGATGCGCGGTGCGGTAGAAGAAGCACAGCGTTTGTTGGATGAAAATCCAGACACTTATTTTTTACCACAACAGTTTGAAAACCCAGCAAACCCAGCTATTCATGAATCAACGACTGGCCCAGAAATTTGGGAAGCAACAGGCGGTAAAGTTGATATTTTAGTTGCAGGTGTTGGGACGGGTGGTACGATTTCAGGGATTTCAAGTTATTTTGAAAAAGTAAAAAAACAAGCCCTGTACTCAGTTGCGGTAGAACCTGCTGAATCGCCGATTATTGGTCAAACCAAACGTGGTGAAACTTTGACGCCTGGACCACATAAGATTCAGGGCATTGGCGCTAACTTTATTCCTAAAAACTTAGACCTCGACTTGGTCGATGAAGTGATGCCAATTGATGCTGCAACAGCAATTGATTGGGCGCGAAAAACAGCAAGTCAAGAGGGTATTTTGGTAGGTATTTCAAGTGGTGCCGCGATGGCAGCAGCAGCTGAACTTGCAGCACGCCCTGAAAATGCAGGTAAAACTATTGTGGTGATTTTACCTGACGGTGGTGAACGTTATTTATCTTCAGTTTTGTTTGAAGATATTTCCGTAGACTAATTTTCTGGATGAAAAAAAGCTAAACATAAAATGTTTAGCTTTTTTTATGCCGTTTAGAAACTTAAAGTGCTGCGTGTGAAATTTTATCAGGTGTCATGAGGGCTTGGTTGACATACAGTTTAATCAGACGCTCGCGAGAACCGATTGATTTTTGATAATGCGTTGAATTGAGTAACAATGACGCACCATAGGTCACTGTCCATACATAAGATAAATAGTCACGAATGGACATTGCGCTGTCTAAAGACTTTAAGTAGTCAGAGGTCATGTCTTTAATTTCGATAATACGTTGTTCACGTATTTGGTAGAGCTTCTCAAAAAGTTCTTTGAGTTTACGTTCGTTATTGGTTAAACGTTCTTCAATAACGTGCAGTAAAATCGTACGGTTCGAGTTCAACATATTATAAAGCATGTATTCGGAAACATACGTTTTAATATCGTTGTTATGCTTTTGAGAAATTTCTAGCAGGCGAGTTTCATTCAAGATAATCAGCTCTAAATAAAGTTGATTTTTACTTTTGAAATGCTTGTAGATCGTACCCTTCGCAATATCGAGTTCCGTTGCTAATTCGCTTAAGGTGATGTCTTGATTATTGTCTAATAATAAAGTCTCAGCCATGGCTAAAATTTTCTCTTTGCGTAATAGAAAATTTTGTTGGCGTACTGAAGTCATTGGCTTATTCCAGTGTATTCCATGAGAACTATAGAGAGGCTATTGAACTTGGTTGAAAATGAAAATTCAACTAAGGTCTTGGATATTACTACAATCGTTTTAAAAATATCCACTTGTTCAACAATAGAAATAAATACAGGTGCATTTTCGCATTTCGTTGTCAATAAATTTGATCTCTAGAGATCAAATTTGGGCCATTGCATTCCTTTTTCGTGATTTTTACACTATTGTCAGTATAGCCACTGTGTTCTTAGAGACAAGAACCTTTAGTGCTAAAGCCTCAAATGCAGTGCGGGTTGATAAATGGATCATCTGTCGTATGGATCGATGTCTTATTCACGTGTGTTTATTTTAATGTCTTTATAGATGACTCGCTTTGAGACGGTAGCACTATGAAAAACATTAAAATAAGATCTGAAACGATTAACCCCTTTGTAATATGAAAAAATAGATAGGGAATGTTTTTAAGTCTCTTAATTGGGCTAAAAGCAAATAAACTGCAAAAAAGGATGAAATAGAAAATGATTGTTATTGTAGACGGTGTACGTACAGCAATGGGTGGTTTTCAAGGTTCACTGTCAAGCTGTACCGCACCTGAACTTGGTGCGGTGACAATTAGAGAAGTGTTAAACCGTTCTGGCTTACAGCCGACCGATGTGGATGAAGTGGTCTTTGGTTGTGTACTTCCAGCAGGTTTAAAACAAGGCCCTGCACGTCAAGCAATGCGTATGGCGGGTCTACCTGACTCAACGGGTGCAACAACCATCAATAAAATTTGTGGCTCTGGTATGAAAGCCGTCATGCAAGCGGCTGATGCGATTAAAGCGGGTTCAGCTGAGATTGTGGTGGCCGGTGGTATGGAGTCGATGTCAAATGCGCCGTACTTACTTGAAAAAGCACGCGCGGGCTACCGTATGGGACATGGTAAAACCACCGATCACATGTTCCAAGAAGGTTTAGAGGATGCTGAAACAAGTTTGTCGATGGGTATACTTGCTCAAGAAATGGCAGATAAAAAAGGCTATACCCGTGAGCAGCAAGATCAATATGCCATTGGTTCTTTAAATAAAGCCGTTGCTGCGATTCAAGGTGGTTTCTTTAAGGATGAAATCGTGCCTGTGACGGTAAGTAGCCGTAAAGGCGATGTTGTGGTTGATCAAGATGAACAACCGCTCAATGCCAAAGTAGATAAAATTCCAACTTTACGTCCGGCATTTAAAAAAGACGGCACGATTACTGCGGCAAATTCGAGCTCTATTTCGGATGGTGCTTCGGCACTGGTTGTAACTTCATCCGAAGTTGCTGACGCACGTGGTCTCAAGCCATTGGCAAAAGTTGTGGCTTATGCAAGTAATTCTCAGCATCCATCTGAGTTCACCATTGCTCCTGTAGGTGCCATTGAGAAAGTTTTAGCCAAAGCAGGCTGGTCTGCGAGTGATGTTGACCTGTGGGAAGTCAATGAAGCATTTGCGATGGTCACAATGCTTGCAATTGATAGTTTTCATTTAGACCCTGCTAAAGTCAATGTGAATGGTGGCGCTTGTGCACTTGGTCATCCATTGGGTTCGTCTGGTTCACGTATTATCGTGACTTTACTGCATGCTTTGAAACGTACTGGTGGGAAAAAGGGTGTAGCTGCTTTATGTATTGGTGGTGGTGAGGCGACTGCTATTGCCGTCGAGCTGCTGGACTAAAACTGTAATATTCTTAGCTATGCCTGTTAAGAAAATACTTTAAATAGCTATAATTCGGCATGGTTGATTTCATCAAAGGTTCGATTGATTCGGGCCTTTTTTGTTATGTAAAATACATGCAGATCATGCGACATAAATTTTCAGGGAAAGCATCGATTGTTCAGTACAGCTAAAGGTATAATTAATGTACTTTTATTGCTGAAACGTCTGATATTAGACCTAGATGCTTATAAAAGTAAGTTTTGAGCATTGGATCATCGCTATAATGGGTAGATGATGGATCGTCTACCATCACATGCATATAAGGAACATTTTTTTCGTGTTTGAACTGGACTGTAAATTACTCAGTATCTTTTTTTACGTTTATAAGTTTAAAAGTGTGTCACTGGCGGCTGATCATCTAGAAATGAGTCAACCGACGGTGAGTAACATTCTGAATAAAATTCGCCAACATTATAATGATCCGCTATTTTTGCGGATTGGCAATGAAATGGTGCCAACTGAGCTGTCGAAACAGCTATTTCCATTGGTCAGTGAGGCTTTAAACAAGGTTGAAATTATCAATAACTTCACGATTGATTTCGACCAAGCCACTTCGCAGCAACAGTTTAGTTTGGCCATGACCGATGTTTCACATTTGGTGTTGTTGCCGAAAATTTCGCAATACTTAAAGAAACATGCGCCGCATATTCGTTTGAATATCCGTCCAATCACCTCTGAAACCAGTTATCAAATGGCAAATGGTGAGATTGATTTGGCGCTGGGTTTTTTACCACAATTGGAAAATGGCTTTTATCAACAGCAACTATTCGAGCAGTATTATGTGGTGATTGCCGCCAAAGATCATCCGCGTTTGACAGGTGACAGTATCAGCACAGCGCAATACTTGGCTGAGTCACATATCGATATTGATGCAGGCATGGGACATTACCATATTGAAAACGAACTGCTTAATTTAGAACTAAAACGTGACATTTTAATGCGTTTACCGAGCTATTTAGGGGTAGGTTTGGTGGTACAAGAAACCGATGCAATTGCGACAGTGCCGTATTATTTGAGTGAAGTGCTGCTTTCACGTGGCAATTTAAAGATCTTCAATGCGCCAATTGCCTTCCCAAGTTATGGGGTGAAACAGTATTGGCATATGTCTTATCATCACAAAACCAGTCACCAGTGGCTGCGTCACATGTTCCATGAAATTTTAATGAAGTAATTCTTAAAATTTGATGCTTTTTAGTGCGCATAGCGAAAATATGCGTGCTTGAAATCTAAAGTGCCCATTTATTGCTCATAAATAGTATTACGAAGTTTAAAAATCGTAATACTAAATTGGCACAGCCTTTGCATCGTCTAATCTGAAAGAGTGATCTAGGGTTCCGATACATATCTATTTTATGTATGTCTGCGACCGAGAGTTCACGGTTCGAAAGAGCTACACGGAGGGATAAAAGCCCGGGAGGTAAACAGTTACGATTTAGGCAGAGGCGCATGAGCACAATAACTTATCACGACGATAACGCACTATGGACTGAACTTTTACCGGGTGGGCACCACTGGTCTGGGCGTATTCAACGCGGCACTGTTTTACAGTTTAAGGCCTTGGGAGCACAAGCTAACGTTTCTCTTTTCTGTGTCAACAGCGAAGATAAGCACGAACGTTTTAATATGCCAGATAGCCTAAAGGCACAACATACGGCATTTCTAAGTACAGGGCATGTGTTGTATTCAGACTTAGGTCGGGTCATGGCTTCAATCATTCAAGACGATCATGGTTGGAATGATGCTTTGTGTGGTCCGAGTCGCACAGAACAAATTCAAAAACAATTCGGCACTCAAACTTTCCAAGATGCACGAAATGAGATGTATCGAAGTGGACGCGACAGCCTATTACTTGAAATGACCAAGTATTCATTAGGTCAAGCCGACCTGTCAGCTACGGTCAACCTATTCTCTAAAGTTCGCCCTGATGATGCAGGCAACTTATCTTATATCGATGTCGATAATACCCATCAAACTATTGAATTGCGTTTTGAGATGGACTGTCTGGTGTTTTTATCTGCTGCGCCACATGGTTTAAGCCAAGCAGCAAAGTATCAGCCTGCCGATATTCAAATGCGCTTATTCAAAGCCTCCGCTTTAGCAGTACACGATGTCTGTCGTGACTCATGCCCACAAAACCAACGCGGTTTTCAAAACAACGCGCGTTATTACGCATTCGATGCTGTTTAAGCCCAAGGAGAATACGCATGACCAGTTTACAAGCATTTGATCAAGCTTTTTTAAATGAAGTTTGTCCAGCGGGCGAAGCATGGATGGGTGAAGTCAAGAAGGGACAGTATTTCCGGATTATTGACCTCGAAGGCAACCAAGCAGTCGATACTTTATTTATTTCTGCGAGCAACCCCGAAGAGCGTTATAGCGCAACTGATACTTTAGCCATTAATCAGCAAATTTATCTAGAAAAAGGCACAGCTCTATATACCAACTATGGCAACAAAATCGCCACGATCCATGATGATAACTGTGGTCGCCATGACACCTTAGGCGGTGCTTGTTCATGTGAAAGTAACACCGTACGCTATGCACACGACACATTTCCGATGCACAGTTGCCGTAATAACTTTATGACAGCTTTAGCTTTGCACCCTATCGCAAAAAAGCATGGACTAAATGTCCGTCATATTGGGCCTAATATTAACTTCTTTATGAATGTACCCGTGAGTAGTGATGGGCATCTCAAGTTTGACGATGGAATATCGGCGCCGGGTAAATATGTTGAAATTCAAGCAGAGATGGATCTCATCGTGCTGATTTCTAACTGCCCACAACTGAACAACCCCTGTAATGCCTACAACCCGACTAAAATTCAACTGATTGTACGTGACGGCAAGGAGTAATCAGCATGTTTAAAAAAGTTCTCATTGCCAACCGTGGTGCAATTGCCTGCCGAGTAATTCGTACATTAAAGAATTTAGGCATTCAGTCTGTTGCGGTGTATTCAGAAGCAGACCGTGATTCCTTACATGTGACTTTGGCTGATGAAGCGGTATTTATTGGTGATAGCCCAGCCAGTCAAAGTTATTTAAATATTGAAAAAATTTTACAGGTCGCGAAAGAAGTAGGTGCTGAAGCCATTCATCCGGGCTATGGCTTCTTGTCTGAAAATGCTGAATTTTGTGATTTGTGTGAGTCACAGGGCATTGTGTTTTTAGGGCCAAATTCTGCACAAATGTGTAGTTTTGGCTTAAAGCATACTGCGCGTGAACTTGCCATTCAGGCGAACGTGCCATTGTTACCGGGTAGCCAGCTTTTAGCAGACGAAGCGGAAGCACTGGTGGAGGCGAATCGTATAGGCTATCCCGTGATGCTGAAAAGTACCGCAGGTGGCGGTGGTATAGGTATGCGTTTGGTGTGGAACGAAGCAGAGCTTAAAGATGCTTATGCAACGGTATCTTATTTGGCCCAAGCTAACTTTAAAGATGCAGGTTTGTATTTAGAAAAGTTTGTGGAAAATGCGCGTCATATTGAAGTCCAAATTTTTGGTGATGGTCAAGGTTTGGTTCTGGCTTTGGGAGAGCGGGACTGTTCAGTACAGCGCCGTAACCAAAAGGTAATCGAGGAAACTCCTGCACCACATTTAAATGATGAACAACGTGCTTATATTCAAGGTGTTGCGATTCAATTGATGCAGTCAGTGAATTATCGTTCGGCAGGTACGGTTGAATTTGTGATGGATACTGACACCCAGCAATTCTATTTCTTAGAGGTGAATACACGTCTGCAAGTTGAACATGGTGTGACTGAACAAGTGTTTGGTGTAGACCTTGTGGAATGGATGGTCACTTTAGGTAGCGGTGACTGGACTGCACCAACAGATACACTTGCACCTAAAGGCCATTCGATCCAAGTCCGTTTATATGCTGAAGATCCAATTAAGAACTTTCAACCCAGTGCTGGCTTACTGACCTATGTCGAGTTTGACCCGCAGGCCCGTAATGAAACATGGGTGGAAACAGGTTCAAATGTGTCTTCCTTTTATGATCCAATGATTGCCAAAATTATTGTGACTCACGAAAACCGTGAGAGTGCAATTCAAGCCATGAGCGATACTTTGGCACAAACTTCAGTGGCAGGAATTGAAACCAATCTTGAGTATTTACAAAACATTATTGACGGTGAAGTGTTTAAAGCAGGGACACAGACTACACGTTTCTTAAATACTTTTGAGTGGAAAACCCAAAAAGTTGAGGTATTACAGTCCGGTATTCAAACGTCAATACAAGACGTCACAGGTCGTTTGGGATACTGGGATGTTGGAGTGCCACCATCAGGTGCGATTGATCCACTATCGTTAAATGTAGCCAATCAACTATTGGGGAATCCATTTAATACCGCGGCGTTAGAATGTACATTACAAGGCCCAACTTTAAAGTTTCACTGTGATAGCCAAATCGTGATTACGGGTGGCGACATGCTTGCGACATTGGATGGTGTTGATGTTGCCATGTGGCAGACCCTTAATGTTAAAAAAGGGCAAATTCTTAAAACGGGTAAAATTACGACAGGTTGTCGCAGTTATATTGGTATTAAAGGCGGGTTCAATGTCCCTACCTACTTAGGTTCACAAGCGACTTTTACTTTAGGTCAGTTTGGTGGTCATGCAGGACGCAATTTACTCATTGGAGATATGTTGCCGATTACGGCTTACAGCTCGGTAGAAACTGTTGCACTCAGTGCAGCACAGGTGCCAAGCTTTAGCCATACTTGGAAGATTGCAGTGATGTATGGACCACATGGAGCGCCCGATTTTTTCACCAAACGAGATATTGAGCGCTTCTTTGAGCAAGAATTTGAAATTCACTTTAACTCAAGTCGTACAGGCATTCGTTTAGTCGGTGAAAAACCTGAATGGGCACGTACCGATGGTGGTGAGGCAGGGCTGCACCCTTCGAATATTCATGATAATGCTTATGCCATTGGAGCGATTGACTTCACTGGAGATATGCCAATTATTTTAGGACCCGATGGTCCAAGCTTGGGCGGTTTCGTTTGCCCAGCGGTGGTGGTTAGCTCAGAACTATGGAAAATTGGTCAGCTTAAAGCGGGCGATAAAGTTAAATTTATCCCCATTTCTTATGATCAAGCACAAGTATTAAATCAAAAATATAGCACAGCGTTAACAGCGGATACGACTGAAAATGTAGATTTTGCTCCAAGCTTTAATGCTGAAATGGAGACACTATCAGATGCCGTTTTAGCGACATTAAAAGGTGAAAACGCTAGACCTGATGTGACTTATCGTCCTGCAGGTAATAGTTATCTGTTGGTTGAATATGGAGAGTTGGTTTTAGATCTCAATTTACGCTTCCGTATTCATGCTTTAATGCAATGGGCTAAAGACCAAAGTATCGAAGGAATTATTGATTTAACACCAGGGATTCGTTCGCTACAAATTCACTTTGACTCATTAAAACTTGATCAGAAACATTTGTTAGCATTATTACAACAGGCAGAAAGTGAATTGCCTGATGTGACAGCAATGGAAGTGCCTTCGCGCACAGTCTATTTGCCTTTGGCTTGGGAGGACTCACAAACTCAGTTGGCGATTGAACGTTATATGCAAACAGTCCGTCCAGATGCGCCGTGGTGTCCTGACAATGTAGAGTTTATTCGTCGTATCAATGGTTTAGACTCAAAGCAAGCAGTGAAGGATATCGTATTCAGCACCAATTATTTGGTGATGGGTTTGGGAGATGTGTACTTGGGTGCACCTGTGGCAACGCCGCTGGACCCACGTCATCGTCTAGTGACCACCAAATATAATCCTGCACGCACTTGGACGCCTGAAAATGCAGTCGGTATTGGTGGCGCATATATGTGTGTCTATGGTATGGAAGGCCCGGGCGGTTATCAGTTTGTTGGACGTACAACCCAAATGTGGAGTCGTTACCGCAAAAATCCTGACTTTGAACAGGATAAGCCATGGCTACTGCGCTTCTTTGATCAAATTAAATTTTACGAAGTGTCTGAAACAGAACTGATGCAAATGCGGGAAGACTTTAAAGCGGGGCGCTTAAAGCTTCGTGTAGAAGATGGGGTTTTAAATCTAAAAGAATACAATGACTTCCTCATTGAAAATGCGGCATCCATTTCAAGTTTTAAAGCGGTACAGCAAACGAACTTTGAAGAGGAACGCCGTCGTTGGCATGAGGCAGGTTTGGCTGAATATGTTTCTGAAAGCCTAGATACTGTTTTAGATGACAGTGAAATTCAAATTCCTGAAGGTGGTTGTGCAGTAGAGTCTCACATGCCGGGTTCTATTTGGAAAATTGAATGTTCCTCTGGAGAAATTGTGGAAGAAGGGGCAACTTTGGCCGTGATTGAAGCCATGAAAATTGAAATTCCCATTATTGCACCTGAGCGGATGAAGGTTGAAGCCATTACCATTGAAAAAGGGCAAACGGTAAAAACAGGTCAGGTGCTGTTTACACTGGCACCTGTAGCCTAAATTCAAATATCACGACATACAAAAAAGACTGCTTAGGCGGTCTTTTTTCGATTCTGAAAGTAGGATTTATCTAGTGCTGACAATAAATCGTTTTGTTAAATCGAGATTACAATGCATAGCAAAAAATAGATTGTTATGAAATGGTTATAAAATGATGTTTTGAATCAAAATATGCTAATTTAGTGGGACGCTTAAAAACATTATGGCTTGTATGAAAAAAACATTACTCGGCATGTTATTCATGTTAACTTCATCAGTGCTTATGGCAAATACGCCTAGTCAGGCTGAGGATACTCAAGCATCAAATCAAAATAATATTCGTGTAACGACTCGCCCTGAAATTGTGGGCTTATGGGGAATGGAAATTCCAAATAATCGTAAATGCGTTGAATACTATAATTTTAAAAGTAATAGTGATGTTGTGATTAAAAGTGGGGAAGAATGGTCTACGGGAATTTATGATTACCAGCCATCTACCGATAAAAATGTGCAACTGCCTGCTTTGATTTTGCAAGTCAAATTTGACAATAACCAAGTGGATTGCTCTGGGTCTCAAGAAGATCAGACTGGAGAAATGTCTCAGTATTTTGTGAAATGGCAAAGTCCATCGACCATTAATTTTTGTGCCAATGATAAAGCACAACAATGCTTTGCAACACTACGTCGCGTATTACCTTAATTAATTGTTTTATAAATAAAAAACCGCGATTTATCGCGGTTTTTTATTTAAGGATCAAGGCAATTATTTGTCTTGATTGCCTTCAATTTGCTTTAACAGGTGCTTTTCAAGGTAGTGAATATCCATTGCTTGTTCACAGAATTTTTCATCTTGAAGAATCAAATCTTTATGCAATGGAATATTGGTTTTAATACCGGTCAAAATCATTTCATCAAGCGCTTGGCGCATGCGTGCAAGTGATGTTTTACGATCCTTACCGTGTGCGATCAGCTTCGCAATCATCGAATCATAGTATGGCGGAATGCTATAGCCTTGATAGATATGTGAATCAAGACGAATACCTGCACCACCTGGCACATAAAAATTCTCAATTTTACCCGGTGAAGGTAAGAAAGTCGTTGGATCTTCAGCATTGATACGGCACTCAATTGCATGGCCTTTGACTTCAACTTGATCTTGTTCAATTTCAAGACCTAAGCCACCAGCAATGCGGAGCTGTTGTTCAATAATGTCGATACCTGTCACCATTTCAGTTACAGGGTGTTCAACTTGAACACGTGTATTCATCTCAATAAAGAAGAATTCACCATCTTCAAACAAGAACTCGAATGTACCTGCACCGCGGTACTGCATTAATTTACAAGCATTTACGCAAGCTTCTAAAATGTCAGCACGTGCTTGTTCAGGTAAATTTGGCGCTGGTGCTTCTTCTAACACTTTCTGATGGCGACGCTGTAAAGAGCAGTCGCGGTCATAGAGGTGAATCGCGTGGCCATTACCGTCGGCAAGAACTTGGACTTCAACGTGACGAGGTGTTTGTAGGAAACGTTCCATATACACCGTGTCATCGCCAAACCACATTTCAGCATCACGCTGTGCGGCTTGAACGGATTCAAGCAGGGTATCGACACGTTCTACAATACGCATACCACGACCACCACCACCAGAAGCAGCTTTCACGATCAATGGGAAGCCAATTTCTTTAGCTTCAGCCAGCGCATTTTGCGGTGTAACCGCATTTGCAGAACCCGGTACGGTTGGAACACCTGCTTTACGCATTGCAGTAATTGCAGAAACTTTGTTACCCATCAAACGGATGTGTTCAGGGCGTGGTCCAATAAAAATGAAACCAGAATTTTCTACAATTTCAGCAAATTCAGCATTTTCTGATAAGAAGCCATAACCTGGGTGAATGGCATCTGCACCTGAAATTTCAGCTGCTGTAATAATGGCAGGAATGTTCAAGTAGCTTTCACTGCTCGCACCCGGTCCAATACATACTGCTTCGTCTACAAAACGTAGGTGCATTAAGTCTTTGTCGGCATCTGAATAGATCCCTACAGTCTTAATCCCTAAAGTTTTGCAGGCACGGGTGATGCGCAGGGCAATTTCACCACGGTTTGCAATTAAAACTTTTTGCAACATTATAAGTCCCCGTCTATTACGCGCGGTAGCGGAATAATGGTTGACCGAATTGGATCACTTCGCCGTTTTTCACTAAAATTTCTTCAACCACACCACTTTGCGTTGCTTCAATCGGGTTCATGATTTTCATTGCTTCGATAATACCAAGTGTCTCACCAGCAGTGATGGTTTGACCGACTTTAACAAATGGCGCTTCACCTGGGCTTGGAGCAGCGTAGAACACACCAACCATTGGAGAAGTTTCTACAGCACCACGTGGTGTTTTAGCCGCTGGAGCCTGAGCAACAGGAGCTGCCATAGCAACAGGAGCACCAGCTGCAACAACTGGACTACGACGAGTCAGAGCAATCGATTGATCGCCTTCTTTAACTTCAATCGCTTGTAAGTCAGATTCAATCATCAGGTCGATGAGTTTCTTGATTTTACGAATATCCATGTGACAGTATTCCTAATTATGATTGCGTAGAGGGTTGAATTTTAGTGAGAGCGTAATTGAGCGCAGCGCTATAACCTTGAGCACCTAAGCCACAAATAACGCCAACGGCTTTATCTGATAAATATGAATGATGTCTAAACGCTTCGCGCGCATGAACATTTGATAAATGAACTTCAATAAATGGGATGGCTACACCAAGCAAAGCATCACGTAGAGC
Source organism: Acinetobacter sp. MF4640 (assembly GCF_002018895.1). Lineage (NCBI taxonomy): Bacteria > Pseudomonadati > Pseudomonadota > Gammaproteobacteria > Moraxellales > Moraxellaceae > Acinetobacter > Acinetobacter sp. MF4640. Next base: position 31,759 of record NZ_MVOM01000015.1, read on the forward strand.
AACAGAGGTATGCGTGAGTGCAGCAGGGTTAATAATAATAAATTGGACGCCATCCGCTTGGGCTTGATGAATACGGTCGACAATGGCACCCTCCCAATTACTTTGGAAAGTGTCGAGAGAAATTGAAGCATTTTCAGCTTGTGCAATGAGTTGCTGATTGATGTCGTTCAGCGTTAGAGAACCATATACTTCTGGTTCGCGCTTTCCTAGCAAATTTAGATTCGGTCCATGAATAACCAAAATGGTCGAACTCATTTAGCTTGCTCCATTTATAAATTGCAATAAATCTTTGCAAGATGGCTGCAAAGTTTGCGTATTATGGCATAAAGTTCTACATTTTTTTTATAGTTTGTTTGAATTGACGTAGATGCTTAGTGCCAAACTTCGGCAATATAATGTAAATTTTGCAAGGAATTGACAATGTTAAAAGATTACAAATTTTCGGATTATTACTCTTTTTTACATTGTAAGCCAAATTGACCAAAAGCAGCAGATTTGTTTTCGTTTTGTGCCACAGGTGCAACTCAAGTCTTGAAAAGAGGGCAACTCAGACTTCTTAGTCGGTAGCTCACTCTGCATCAGATCTAGATCAATTCTTATATGGCTAAACTGTATATCAAAATAAAGCTGAAGTTTGATATCGTTTGTATCTGTACATGATCTGATCAATTTATTCTAGCTATTTTGGCTGGCTTGACGACCATGATCAATTCAGTTGCTAAGCTTTATTGGATCAACATTGAACTGGAAAATATCACTTTCATCAATTAAAACATTAACTTGTTACATTAAAGTGTAGGTGGACGCTTTTGTCTGTTGTTAAGGTCTATTTAGCTGATGCCATGATCTTTTAGAAAAAAACTGAAAAACTTGAAACAGTAAAAGGAAAATTCAGGTTTCTAACGGTGTTTTTCAGCATCCTCTTCACTGAAAAATTTTGCCGTTAAATAAGCAAAAAACTGTAGAAAAATTGCTGAGTAGTGGAATGTACTGAAAAAATATCCTCTTGTTGAGTATTGGCTTTTGCTGTGCGAGAAAATTTATAAAACAAAACGATTGGCTATTTTGCTCATTTTAACTGGGTAGATGTGGCTATACATGATGGGATCTAGTGAGTTTAGGATTGGCAATAAGTGAAATTCCGAAGATATGATTTTGAAATCATAATAATTTCAGTTTGTTTTATATACAATTTTTTGAGTTTTGATGATTTTAAGAGGAGAAATAGAATGAGCCAAAGCCAACATCTTTATAATAACTATTTTTACGCACTCCTATCATTTTTTTAATAGGAAAAAAACAGCCCATGTTGGGCTGTTTTGCGTTCAGATCTAGCGCATTAAGCAATAAAGTCTAAGATAGCCTGATTGAAGGCTTTGGGCTGTTCGATATTTGAAATATGAGAGGCATCGATTTCAAATAGGGCACTACTTCGGATGTGATTCACCATGTACTGTGCATCTGAGACTGTTGTTACGGGGTCTTTACGCCCTGCAATAACAAGTAAAGGCACGTAAATACTTTCGAGTTTTTCACGTAAATCCGCTTTAGCCAAAGCTTCACAACAACTCGCATAACCTTCTGGGCTGCCAGCACCTAAGTCGTTTGAAAGCGCTGCTACAGTTGCTGCGTTGCTTTGGATAAAGGGTTCGGTAAACCAACGGTTTGCAGCCGTCGATGCAATGGGTTCTAAACCTTGGGTGCGTACTAATGATGCGCGATCATTCCATGCTTGTTCATTGCCAATTTTGGCAGAGGTATTACATACAATGGCACGGTGAAAACGTTCAGGTTTATGAATGATTAACCACTGACCTGTAAGTCCGCCCATTGAGATACCGCAAAAAATGGCTTTCTCAATGTTTAAATGATCCAGTAAATGGATCAGGTCTAGACCAAGTTGTTCAATATCATAAGGCCCTTGAGGTGCGGAAGACTGACCATGCCCGCGAGTGTCATAGCAAATCACAAAATAGTTTTTCTGGAAAAAAGTAATTTGTGGTTTCCACATGTTGAAGTTTGTGCCTAGCGAGTTTGAAAAAACGATCGCGGGATTTTTGGGGTCACCAAAGGTCTGATAGTGAATTTCGGCATTGTTTGAAGTAAACCTTGGCATATGCTTTTCCTTAATTCATTAAAAATTTTGAGTGTTTCCACTGTTGTTATCAACAAAAAGTGTTATGAGCAGAAACACCACGTCAGATCATAAGAAGGGTTAAACCCGCTGAATAATCATTGCAATGCCTTGGCCGACCCCAATACACATCGAACACAAGGCATAGGTTCCACCCGTTTGTTCTAACTGGTTTAAAGCCGTGGTGACTAAACGTGCACCCGATGCACCCAGTGGATGACCAATCGCAATTGCACCACCGTTTGGATTCACTTGTGTGGTGTCATCTGCCAGACCTAGGTCACGGGTAACGGCCAGTGCTTGTGCAGCAAAAGCTTCATTCAGCTCAATCACATCCATCTGCTCTAATGTCAGATTGGCTTGTTTCAGTAACTTTTTGATGGCAGGTGCAGGTGCAAAGCCCATAATGCGAGGTTCAACCCCCACAGCTGTAGATGCAATAATCTTGGCACGGGGTTTAAGTTGGTACTGCTCAATCGCTGCTTCTGAAGCGATCAGTACAGCAGCCGCACCGTCATTGATGCCTGATGCGTTTCCTGCAGTGACGGTGCCTTCTGCTGTCACGACTGGCTTCAGTTTTGCCAAAGCTTCCAAGGTGGTCGATGCACGTGGATGTTCATCCGTGTCGACCACAATCGGATCACCCTTACGCTGTGGAATATTCACAGGGATGATTTCATGCGTAAAAAAGCCTTGAGCTTGCGCGGTTGCGGTGCGCTGTTGACTCGCCAAGGCAAACTGGTCTTGATCTGCGCGATCAATATTAAATTGTTGTGCCACGTTCTCCGCGGTTTGCGGCATGGTCTCTACACCATACATCGCTTTGAGCTTAGGATTGATAAAACGCCAACCCATAGTGGTGTCTTCAATCTTTTGACTACGGCCATAAGCTGTTTCTGATTTCCCCATCACAAAAGGTGCACGAGACATACTTTCGACGCCACCTGCGATGATTAAATCTGCTTCGCCGGCTTTAATTGCACGGGCTGCCATCGCAATGGCATCTAGGGATGAACCACATAAGCGATTCACAGTCGTGGCAGGAACTTCAACGGGTAAACCTGCAAGCAGTGCTGACATACGCCCCACATTACGGTTATCTTCACCCGCTTGGTTGGCACAACCATAAATCACGTCATCGACTTGGGTCCAATCCACACTAGGGTTGCGTTGCATTAAGCCTTGAATCGGCACTGCACCCAAGTCATCGGCACGCACTGGAGCGAGTCCACCCGCATAACGGCCGAATGGAGTACGAATGGCATCGATAATATATGCGTCTTTCATGTTTAATCTTGTCCTTTAAAACGGGACTCTGCTGATAGATCAACTGTATCTATTCACGACGGAGTCTTATCATGTTCAGTCAAATAGCAGTAACTCGTTCTCGTCCCTTTTTTAAAAAAGTGACCAAAAACTTTGTCATCAACAAAACCTGTTCACTCACAGCAATTTTCCACTGCTGTTGCAAAAACAATATTTTTAAAGCGCTCGACGGGTTGTTGATGACTATAAGCTCTAGCAAATTTTTCTGAAATTTACTGTGTCGCATCCACCAATGGAGCACCCGTCATCGCCTGCAATTCTGCAAAGCTTAGGCCGTCAACTTTCTCAATCACTTTTAAACCGTCTGCGGTGACATCAATCACACACAAGTCGGTGTAGATCCGATCGACACATTTCAAACCTGTTGCGGGATAAGTCAGTTCAGCCACAATCTTCGGCTCACCTTGTTTGGTCACATGGTCAGTGGTGATAAAGACTTTTTTAGCACCAACGGCTAAGTCCATCGCACCACCGACGGCAGGAATCGCATCGGGTGCACCGGTATGCCAGTTGGCCAAGTCACCATTGGCTGCCACTTGAAAGGCACCTAATACTGCAATATCTAAGTGACCACCACGCATCATGGCAAAAGAATCGCCATGGTGGAAAAAAGCACCGCATTCGAGCATGGTCACATATTCTTTACCCGCATTAATCAACTCAGGGTCTTCTTGACCTTTTTCAGGTGGTGGACCAAAAGCCAATAAGCCATTTTCAGAATGTAAGAACACGTCTTTGTCACTTGGTAAGTAACTGGCAATCTTGGTCGGTAAGCCAATCCCGAGATTGACATACGCACCATCTGGAATATCTTGTGCGACACGTTCCGCAATCTGATTGCGGCTGAGTTTTTGATAGCTCATGATGTTCTCCCGATTACACAGCAACAGGTTCAGGTTGGACCTGCACCACGTGTTGAACAAAAATACCTGCGGTGATGATGTGTTCAGGGTCTAATTCACCCAGTTCTACCACTTCAGACACTTGGGCAATGGTTACACCTGCCGCCATAGCCATAATCGGGCCGAAGTTACGTGCCGACTTGCGGTAGACCAAGTTACCCCAACGGTCGCCTTGTTGGGCTTTAATCAAAGCAAAGTCAGCTTTGATTGGATATTCCAGTACATAATCTTTCCCGTCGATGTGACGGGTTTCTTTGCCTTCGGCCAATAAGGTGCCATAACCTGTTGGGGTAAAGACTGCGCCCAACCCCATGCCTGCGGCTTGAATACGACAGGCCAAGTTGCCTTGTGGTACCAGTTCCAATTCGATTTTGCCTGCACGATAGAGTTCATCGAAGACCCAAGAGTCGGACTGACGTGGGAACGAACAGATGACTTTTTTCACGGCACCCGCTTTCAGTAGCTTGGCTAAACCATAATCGCCATTACCAGCATTGTTGCTGACGATTGTAAGGTCTTTAATGCCGAGTTGAATTAAGCCATCAATCAGTTCAGCAGGTTGTCCTGCTGTACCAAAACCACCAATCATGATGGTGGAGCCATCCTTTATTTGCGAAAGTGCTTCTGTTAAAGAAGCTGAACTTTTATCAATCATAATATTGTCCTAGGCACAACGTACCTATTAACTTTTAGAACTTGGATTGGAGCTTGGTGTTGAAGCTAAAGCTGAAACGTCAGGGCTGCGTTTGGTTAAAATTAGATGCGCAGTTAAACCAATGACGATGCCCCAAAAAACGGAACTTAGACCTAAAAAGTGCATACCTGAAGCTGTAGCTAAAAAAGTAATGAGTGCAGAATCTCGTTGAGATTCATCTTTCATGGCTACAGCGATATTGGTTGAAATGGCACCCAATAAAGCCAAGCCAGCCAAAGCGGCAACAAGCTCTTTTGGCAGCAAGCTAAAGAGCAGAACGATACTGCCTGCAAACAAACCACCTAAAATATAGAAAATACCGTTAGCAACGCCTGCGATATAACGTTTTTCTTTTAACTCATGCGCATCTTTGCCCATACACAATGCAGCCGTAATGGACGCCAAAACAATGGTGATACCGCCGACACATGCAACAGCTAAAGACACAATACTGGTGGTGGTGATAATCGGTTTGGCAGGTATGTCATAGCCACTCAGTTTCATGATGGCCATGCCCGGTAAAAACTGTCCCGTCAGACTGACTAAAATCAGAGGCAGGGCAAGGTTTAAGGTGGAGTGCCAAGTCCATTCAGGGCTGATGAACTGAGGAATAGCAAGTTGGACATCTAAACTCACCGCATTCATTTCACCAAGCCCAAAGCTCAAGGCTACACCTGAAAGCAGTACCCAAAGCATGCTATAGCGTGGTGAAATTCGTTTTGCGACTAAAAAGACAAACAGCATGCTAAATACAATAATAGGCATACTGTTAGTGGCACTAAACAGACCTAAACCAAACTGAAATAGAATACCTGCCATCATCCCAGCAGCCACCGACTGCGGAATCCATTTCAATAATTTATCAAAGTAACCACTGATCCCGATCAGGAAAATCACCACGGCTGAGGTGATATAAGCGGCTACAGCTTCATTCAGGCTAATATTCGGGAACAGGGTGACCAATAAAGCCGTACCTGGTGCAGACCATGCTGTAATCACAGGGACTTTGAACTTAATGGAAAGAAAGATTCCTGCCACGGCTGCTCCAATAGAAATACCCCAAATCCATGAAATCATCATGGTCGGGGAAACCTGAGCTTGTTGTGCAGCCTGAAAGAAGATAATGAGTGGTCCTGAATAGGAAATCAGCACCGCCAAAAATCCTGCGACAGTGGCTGAAATAGACCAATCTTCTTTCAAAGTTTTAAACAGGGTAGCCATTCATTTGCCTCCATGCAGACATGATCCTGTATATAAAAGTAATAACGATCAATTAGCCTTGATCGCCACCGCCAACAGGAACAACTGTACCTGTCATATATGACGAATCATCTGAAGCAAGGAATACAATCGCATTCACTTGTTCCTGAATCGTGCCATAACGGTTCATAAGACTACGATCAATGGTTTGATCAACCACTTGTTGCATCCACGCTTTTTCATTTTCAGACAATGGATTTGCATTACGTGGCACTTTACGCGGCGGTGCTTCGGTTCCACCCGTAGCAACCGCATTCACTCGGATCCCATCTTCAGCATGTTCAAAAGCCAGCGATGCAGTAAGGGCGTTGACCCCGCCTTTGGAAGCCGAATAAGGCACACGGTTAATGCCACGAGTCGCTATAGAAGACACATTTACAATCGTACCTTTTTGATTTTTAATCATTTCAGGTAAAACAGCACGACAACACCACAGCGTTGGAAATAATGAGCGATTCACTTCTTTGATGATTTCTTCTTCAGAAAACTCCTCAAAAGGTTTCATCCAAATTGCACCGCCGACGTTGTTGATGAGCACATCGACACGGCCATAGACCTCAAGTGCTTTGTCTACAACACTTTGTGCGCCTGCGAAGGTTTCAATGTTGGCTTTGACTGTGATTGCATCGCCTTGATGCGCTTCAATTTCTGCTAATGTTTCATTGACATAGTCAGATAAGTCAGCTAAGACAACTTGCGCACCTTCATCAGCGACTTGGAGAGCAACACCGCGACCAATGCCTTGAGCAGCACCAGTCACAATTACGACTTTGTTTAAAAATCTTTGACGATCAGACATGAGAAGTGGCCCCAATCAGTTTGCAGAGAATTTTTCAAACAGGAAGTTTGCAGGCTTTACGCCTTCGCTATCTAACCAACCGCGAACAGCATCAACCATAGGGACAGGACCGCAAAGGTAGACATCGACGTCACCGCCATTGAGCCATTCATTGTCGATGTGACCCGTCACATAACCTTTACGCTCGTGTGCAGAGTCTGGACTTGCAACAACGGTACGGTACTCAAACCATGGGAGTTTGGCTTGAAGTGCATCCAGTTGTTCTAAAGCAACTAAGTCAAAATCATTGGTCACGCCAAATACTAAACGCACAGGGTGTTCTGCGCCTTTTTCTTCTAAGACTTGCAGCATAGACATAAAAGGGGCAATACCTGTACCGCCTGCAAGCATGACAACAGGACGCACTACATTACGCAGGTAGAAGCTACCAAATGGACCAGTAAAAGTCATTTTGTCGCCCGCTTTGGCAGTACTACTTAAAAAGCTACTCATTTTGCCATTCGGCACGTTACGTACCACAAAACCTGTTAAACGGTTACCTGGTTTCGAGCTAAATGAATATGAACGCGTTTCTGCTGTCTCTGGAATGCCGACGTTGACATATTGACCCGCTAGGAAGTGAATATCAGGTTGACCTTCATCAAGCTGAATATCAAAAGTAATGGTCGATTCTGATAAGTTTTCAACAGCGACTAAAGTGCCTTGGTACTGGTGAATTTCAGTTTTGCAGACTTCAGATGAAGCTTGAATTTGGAATACGGCATCCGAGCTTGGACGGCATTGGCAAGCCAAAATATAGCCTTGTGCCGCTTCTTCAGGTGTTAACGCATCTTCAATATACGTCTCTTCAGGCATGTCATAACTACCAGATTCGCAAAAAGCGCGGCAAGTCCCACACGCACCATCACGGCAGTCTAGCGGAATGTTAATTTTTTGGCGGTAAGCGGCATCTGATAATGACTCACCTTGAGTCACGGTAATAAAACGCGTTACGCCATCTTCAAATTGAAGTGCAACATTGTGGTTTGACATGGCTGAATATCCTTTAAAAACGTTGAAACTTGGAACTCTCAGCCAAAACTCCATTTGGCTGAAAGCATACTAAGGATGTGTGGCTAAAACTTAGAGGTGATAAACATCAATCACTTGGTTGATGTAATCATTTTTCAGTACTACGTATTTGCTTAAAATTTGTGGTTTTTCACCTGAAAAATCGATTTCATAGCGTGACATACCAAAGTAGCTATAACTGGTTTTGTAGCGGAAGCTCAGCGTATTCCAGTTAAAACGGACGGTAACTTTATCGCCATCACGCTCAATCACTTCGATATTGTTCACATTGTGACAAGTACGTGTGTCTGGCATGGTCGCAGAAGAGCGTTCAGTTTTAATGCGGAACACACGGTCTTCTAAACCTTGGCGGTCTGGGTAGTAAATCAGTGAAATTTCAGACTGCGGATCCGTAGTCAGGGTATCGTCGTCATCCCATGCAGGCATCCAAAACGATGCAGAAGGGGCATAACATGCAAGCCAATCGTCCCATTGTTCATCATCTAAAAAGCGTGCTTCTTGATACAGAAACTGACTGATTTGTTCGATGCTAACGGTATTAAGTGTTGTAGGAGCATTCATGCCACTTCTCCTTGTTCATTTGCAGTTTCAACAGCCAGTGCTTTTTCATTGGCTATTGCAATTTTCATCATGTCTAACCAGTGTTGGTGCTGAGCAAGGTAGAGGCCTTCATCTTCAGTTTTTACACCTGAAAGTTTTGGTTTTAGACCAATTTCATTAGCAGCATCATCTGGGCCATGAATCCAATGTTTTGAACCGCGGCACATATCGTTCCATTCCAGTTCAATGCCTGCGTAGCCCGCTTGGCATGCACGGAATTCTTCTAAATCATCTGGTGTTGCCATGCCTGAGGCATTGAAGAAGTCTTCGTACTGGCGAATACGGCGCGTACGAGCTTCCGCGTTTTCACCTACAGGTGCGATACAGTAAATCGTGACTTCAGTTTTATTAACTGAAATTGGGCGAAGTACGCGAATTTGTGAACCGAACTGATCCATCAAATAGACGTTTGGATAAAGACAAAGGTTGCGTGAGCGCTCAATCATCCACTTCGACATTGCTTCGCCAAATTTTTCAGAATATTCGTCGGCTTTCGGGAAGTTTGGACGGTCTTCTGGATTCGCCCACTGTGTCCAAAGCAGCATGTGACCATTGTCAAAACCGTATGAACCACCGCCTTGTTTGCCCCAAGCGCCTGCGCTCATGGCACGGATGTTGTCACCCGCTTGTTTTTCTTTACGTTGTTGCGTGGTCGCTGCATAGTTCCAGTGCACCGCTGAAACGTGATAACCATCTGCGCCATTTTCTGCAGTTAGTTTCCAGTTGCCTTCATAAGTGTAGGTAGACGCGCCACGTAAAACTTCAAGACCTTGCTCAGATTGATCCACAATCATGTCAATGATTTTGCTGGTTTCGCCTAAGTATTCTTCTAAAGAGGGAACATCTGGATTTAAGCTACCGAACAAGAAACCTTTATAGTTGCCAAAACGTGCGACTTTTTTCAGATCATGTGAACCTTCGTGGTTAAAACAGTCTGAATAACCTGCATCTGCTGGATCTTTAACTTTTAAAAGCTTGCCTGAGTTGTTAAATGTCCAACCATGGAAAGGGCATGTATAGGTTGCTTTGTTGCCACGTTTATTACGACAAAGCTGTGCACCACGGTGTGAACAGGCATTGATCATTGCATTGAGTTCACCATTACGGTTACGTGCAATCAGAATCGGCTGACGGCCAATATACGTCGTGTAATAGTCATTGTTATTTGGAATTTGGCTTTCGTGTGCCAAGTAAACCCAGTTACCCTCGAAGATATACTTCATTTCTAGGTCAAAAAGGGCTTGATCAGTAAACACTGAACGATGAAGTTTGAATTCGCCTGTTTCAAAGTTGTCGACAAGTAATTCATCGATACGATCGAGATGGCTAGTATTAATAACTGGGATACGTGGCATGTCCGTTCTCCGACTTTCCAAAAGTGAGGAAGTCCCCGAAATGCGACTTTGCAGTGGCTATTTCGGTTCCAAGGGTAATTAAGCGCTAGCGCGACGACGTTCAACTTCAGTTGATGGTGCAGCCGCTTGGTCTTTCACCAGTTCAACATTGAATTGAATGTGTTTGAATGGACCACTTAAACCACGGCGCGCAATTTCAGCTTCATCGGTAATATCGACAGCGGTAGCCACTAAGCCTTCACGTGTTGCAAATGCAAAGTCATCCCACAGGTATTGGTCACCCTCAATGTTGAATTGGGTGGTTAACTTGCGGTAGCCTGGTGCAGAAACGAAGTAATGTACGTGCGAAGGACGGTTACCATGACGGCCTAACTTGTTCAATACAAATTGAGTTGTCCCTTCTGGTGGGCAACCATAACCGACAGGCATCGTGGTGAGAGCAACGTATTTACCATCTTGGTCGCTAATGATTGAACGACGTAGATTGAAGTCTGATTGTGACTTATCGAAGAAAGAGTAGTTGCCTAAGCTATTGGCATGCCAAACTTCAACTTTTGCACCTTCAATAATCTGACCATCAGTGTCAGTTACTGTCCCTTCAATAATCAGAGTCGGAATTTTGCCTTCTTCAGAACCATCATCCATACGCGTAAATCCAACCGATTCAGGCGCACCAGCTACGTATAAAGGACCCTCGATGGTACGTGGCGTTCCGCCTGTAATGCCTGCTTTGGCATCGGCTTCATCTGCACGTAAGTCAAGATAGTGCTCAAGACCAAGTCCGGCCGCAAGTAAACCGAGTTCGTTGGCTTGGCCTGCATCCGTAAAGTATTCAAGACCTTTCCAAACTTCAGTTTGGCTCAAATCTAAATCTTCAATCGCTTGGAATAAGTCACCCAATAGGCGAACCACAATTTGTTGAGTACGCGCGTCTACAGAACCTGTTGCTGTATCCACATTCATATTTTTGACTAATGCATCAATCTGTTGACGATTCATACTAGTGCTCCTTAAGTATGTTTGCTGTGTGGTGGCTAGCTTTATTGATTTATTTAAAAGCTTAGCTGCCACGTTCCTTGTTAATTTCTTTCACTGGAATATTCACTACGTTCCAGTGATTAAATTGCATAAAATCTTTTTTCAATTAACGATCATCTTCTCGAATAGACGATGGATGTCGGTTTAAAGGCATCACTTCAATATTCATATACGGGTACAGAGGTAAACCTTGCAAAATGTTGTGTAGCTCTTCATTGCTGTCTACATCAAAAATGCTGATGTTTGAGTATTGACCTGTAATACGCCAAATATGTCGCCATTTGCCTTGAGCTTGTAGCTCTTGCGAATATGCTCTTTCGACTGCTTTAATTTCACTGGCAGTTTCAGCAGGCATATCCAGTGGAATGTTAACATCCATACGTACGTGAAAAAGCATGTATAACTCCTAAACGGTTAAGACGTCGCTTAAGCGCGGCGCAGCTGATCAATCTTGTTTTCATCCAGTTCAATACCGAGTCCTTTGCCTTGGGGTAAGTGCAAAGTGAAGTCAGTGTATTGAAGTGGGGTTTTTAAAATATCTTGGGTTAACAGCAGTGGGCCGAATAGCTCTGTGCCATAGGCTAAATTTTCAAAGGTCGAGAACAAATGTGCCGAAGCAATCGTGCCGACTGCACCTTCAAGCATGGTCCCGCCATACAAATCTATACCTGCTAAGTTGGCAATCTTCGCGACTTCATGACCTTCAATTAGTCCACCAGACTGAGCCACTTTGACTGCAAAAACAGAGGCCGCATTGGTTTTGGCTAAACGGTAGGCTGAGCTTGGTCCCATGAGCGATTCATCCGCCATGATGGCAAGATCAAAACGTCGTGTTAAACGCTGCATTGCATCAATGTTGTCGATCGCACAGGGTTGTTCAATCAGGTCAACACCACCATTTTGTAGGAGTTGAATACCCTTAATCGCATCTAGCTCAGACCATGCACGGTTCACATCGACACGGATGGAAATGTCTGAACCCAGTGCTTGTTTAATCGCAAGAACATGTTCAACATCTTCTTCTACACGGCGTGAACCAATTTTAAGTTTGAAAATATTGTGGCGTTTTGCCTCAATCATTTTTCGGCCTTCAGCAATATCTTTTTCAGTGTCACCAGATGCCAATACCCAAAGTACAGGTAAGCTGTCACGTAAACGGCCACCCAATACTTCAGAAAGAGGTAAATCTAAACGTTGCGCTTGGATGTCGAGTAGAGCGGTTTGAATTGCACATTTGGCAAAACGGTTACCATTAATATTCTTTTTCAAAGCACGCATGGTTTGTGCGATGTTTTGAGCTTTAAGGGACTTCAATAAAGGTGCAAAATAAGTTTCAATATTGGTCTTAATGCTTTCTGGACTTTCTTCACCGTAGCCCAGTCCACCAATCGTTGTCGCTTCACCCCAACCGATAAAGCCATCTTCAGTGCTGATTTTCACCAAGACAAGCGTTTGCGTTTGCATAGTCGCTACCGCCATTTTGTGTGGGCGAATAGTGGGGATTTCGACGAGTAAGGTTTCTATAGATTTATACATCGTAACTCTGCGCAGCCTTGCGTTGTGTACCTGATTTGATATACCTTAAAAGAATAAATATGAACTGTCGAAGATCAAATTAGCATTTTAATATATCTTAAAGGTATAAATAGTCATGGAATTGAGACACCTCCGCTACTACGTAGCTGTTGTAGAAGAGCAGAGTTTTACCAAAGCTGCTGAAAAATTATTCATTGCACAGCCTCCTTTAAGCCGCCAGATACAAAATCTGGAGGCTGAATTGGGTGTGCAATTATTTGAACGTGGCAGCCGTCCACTCAAGACCACGGAAGCAGGACAATTCTTCTATCAACACGCTGTTAAACTTTTGTCTAATGCCGAAGAAGTCAAAGCCATGACACAACGTGTAGGCTTGGTTGAAAAAACGGTGACTATGGGCTTTGTAGGTTCATTGTTATATGGTTTATTGCCTAAAATTGTGTATTTATTTCGCCAACAGCAGCCACATTTAAAAATCGAATTGATCGAAATGAGTACCAAAGACCAGATTCAGGCCTTAAAAGAAGGGCGGATTGATGTTGGTTTTGGACGCTTACGCATTTCCGATCCTGCTGTGCGTCGGGTTTTACTGCGTGAAGAACCGTTGATGTTAGCGGCACATTCTAGTCATCCTTTGACGGCGCAAAAACAAGGCGTGTACCTGTCGGATTTGGTCGATCAAAACTTATTTCTTTATCCAAGTCATCCCAAGCCAAACTTTTCTACTCAAGTCCAAGGGCTGTTTTCAGAATATGGACTGGAACCCAAACATTTAAAAGAAGTTCGTGAAATACAGTTGGCACTAGGGTTGGTTGCAGCCGGAGAAGGAATTTGTGTGGTTCCAGAAAGTGCACGAACCATTCAACTGCCGCATTTGAACTATATTCCAATCTTAGATGATGCAGCGACTAGCCCCATTTTTCTGGCGATTCGTTCCATGGATGAAAGCGAAGATATTCGTTCATTATTTGATTGTATTTATCAGGTCTATGACCTTGAAGCGATCAAATATGACCGCGCATTTATCTAAACTTGGGGATTTAAATTCCACGATACTTTTAACGTCTACACTTTAAAACGAGCCATTTCAGCCATCCTTGGGGATGGCTTTTTTTATAGTCATTTTCGCTTGGTTTTGCTTATTTTTTGTCTCTCGCTGCAATCATTGGTTATATAAGCTATTTATTTAAAACAATAAAAACCTTAACCGACCTTAAAGGTATAAATATAGAGTTATTCGGTTTTGGACAAGAAAGCTACTTTTGCTGCAATGTGCACAGCAACAAACATTCGCAAGCAGGAGGCTTAAAGTGAATACAAATCCAGTTAACATCAACACGGTGGTCGATGAAGCCAAATTTACGCCCTTTCATTGGAGTGTACTCATTTGGTGTCTACTGATTATTATTTTTGACGGTTATGATTTAGTCATCTATGGCGTGGCACTGCCACTTCTGATGCAAGAGTGGGGACTCAGTGCAGTACAAGCAGGCTTACTTGCGAGTACCGCATTGTTTGGCATGATGTTCGGTGCAATGAGCTTTGGTACGTTGTCTGACAAATTGGGCCGTAAAAAGACCATTATGATTTGTGTGGCTATTTTTAGTGGCTTCACCTTTCTAGGCGCATTTGCAAGTAATCCTATTGAGTTTGGTATTTTACGTTTTCTTGCGGGACTTGGCATTGGTGGGGTGATGCCAAACGTGGTCGCACTCATGACTGAATATGCTCCGAAGCGTATTCGTAGCACACTCGTTGCGGTTATGTTCAGTGGCTATGCTATTGGCGGCATGACCTCAGCTTTACTGGGTGCATGGTTGGTAACAGACTATGGTTGGAAAATCATGTTCTATATTGCCATCATTCCATTTTTGGCTTTGCCGATTCTTTGGAAGTTTCTACCTGAGTCTTTAATGTTCCTGACTAAAAAGGGTGAAACTGAAAAAGTCCGTGAAATTGTACAAAAAATTGCACCGGAGCAAGCAATTCAGCCAGAAACGACTTTTAAACTTAATGAACCTGTTGCTGGTGATGACGCTCCATTAAAAGCATTGTTCCAACAAGGTCGTACCTTTAGCACCATGATGTTTTGGGTGGCATTCTTTATGTGCCTGCTCATGGTCTATGCGCTTGGAAGCTGGTTACCAAAACTGATGATTCAAGCAGGCTATTCGCTTGGTGCAAGTATGATTTTCTTATTTGCTTTAAATATTGGCGGTATGGTTGGAGCGATTGGCGGTGGTGCGCTCGCAGACCGTTTCCACTTAAAACCAGTTTTGACAACCATGTTCACCGTGGGTGCTATTGCACTGATTCTACTCGGTTTCAACAGTCCACAAATGGTGCTGTACGGTTTAATTGCGATTGCAGGCGCAGCAACCATTGGTTCACAAATTCTACTGTATACCTTTGTCGCACAGTTCTATCCAACTGCAGTACGCTCTACAGGTATGGGCTGGGCTTCAGGCATAGGACGCATTGGCGCAATTGTTGGGCCTGTACTGACAGGTGCATTGTTAACTTTTGAGTTGCCACATCAAATGAATTTTCTCGTGATTGCGATACCTGGTGTGATTGCGGCTTTGGCAGTGTTTATGGTCAACTTAAAAGTGTCTGTAGACGGTGAAAAAACCAAATCAAAACAAGTGTTTGATGCAGTTAAATCCACAGCCAATTAAATAATACTGAACCCATGAGTCTAGTGCATTAGTAGTAGGCTCATTTCAAAAACTGTATGAACTGTTAAAATCAATTTGCTTTTTAGAAGTTGTTTTTTAACGCGATTTTTAATGCGATAAAAAGTTTCATTTTAAAGTATTAAAAGAAATGCATTGCGTTAGAAAACAGCGATGAAAAAGAGAGCTAAATATTAAAGAGTAAAAGTCAGGACAGACTTAAATACACAGGACCCGTGTTGAATGAAACAATTTAAGAAGAACGTTTTAGTTGTAACTTTATCCATGTTAAGTAGTGCAGCATTACACGCACAAACCAATACGACGGCAGAGATTGAGCAACTTAGAAGTGAAATTAATGCGTTAAAACAAATGCTTCAACAGAATACGCAGCAACAACAGCAGCAAGCTGTTCAATTGAGCACTGTTGAACGTCAAGTGTTGACGACGCCAAAAACAGTTGAAAAAACGGGTTTAGGTTTGACCAAAGGTGGGGCAGAGTTCAACTTATACGGTAATGTTCGAATGGATGCATCGTATCAAGCTGAAGGCGGTAGCAAAGACATGCCTTATAACCAAATCAATAGCGTACCTTTAGAAGGAAATGCTGAAAATAGCGATCGTTTAAGATCAACTCTTTCAGCAACGCGATTAGGTTTGGACTTTAAAGCACCAGTCGCCGATCAGAACTTAAATGCCAAAATTGAGGTCGACTTTTTAGGCGGTGCAAACCTTGATAATTTACGTATTCGTCATGCGTATTTAAACTATGGTAACTGGTTAATTGGTCAAACGTGGTCAAACTTTGCGACTCCAGACTATATCCCTGAAACGATTGATGCTTTGGCTTATGTGGGTGCTTCAATTAAACGTACACCTCAAGTGCGTTATACCCATAAATTCACGCCAAATACTAACTTAGTCGCGGCAGTTGAAGACCCGAAAGATGCCAGCATGAGCCAACGTATGCCTGCATTTACAGGACGACTGAATCATAAGTTTAATGATGCACTTTCAGTCAGTGGACGTGCAATGGCGCATGAAAAACGTATTCAAAATCAAGAAGAGTGGGCGTATGGCGTAGGTGTTGGTGCCAAATTTGACATCAGCCCTGTGACTTCTGTGAAAGCCGACTACTACCATGTCAAAGGTGATAGCAGCTTTGTATCCTTTACAAACCCTGGCGTAGTTGCAACAGGCACAAGTATTGAACAAAGTGAGTTTGACTCAATTACTGTCGGTTTAACACAGAAGTTTAATGATAAATTACGTGGTACGTTGGCATATGGTTATATGACTTTTGATAAAAATCAGGACTACCTTGATGCTGTAGCTGATGATACCAAAATCAATAAAAACTTATGGCAGGCATGGGGCAATTTATTCTATAGCCCAGTTCAGCCTGTTAGCCTTGGTGTCGAGTATGTCTACGGTGAGCGCGAAGCATTTGCACCTGCGGCAAATGGTAGTAAAAAAGGTGAAGACAACCGTGTGAACTTGGTTGCGATTTATAACTTCTAATGCTTGAAGTGATAACCCATTTTCACTTTGATATGTATAGAACGATGTGAAATTTCGCATAGAAGCCGAAGGATAACCCCTTCGGCTTCTTATGTTTTGCCGTTTAATTTAATCCATACTCAGTTTTGAGCAAAAGCTGCGAATGTAATGCAATAATAGAAGTCTCATCAGAACTTAAGTTATTTGTCACATAAGAATAAATCATGAAAATAAAGCACATGTGCTGCCATCAACGGGTTACATTATGTGAGGTAAGTAACTGTATATAGAGTACTTGATGACAATAACATGGATTCTTTTTACGCTTATGGCCGCTTTTATGCAGGCTTGGCGCAACGCTTTTCAAAAGCAACTCAGTACCACTGTAGATGTTTATGGAGTGACTCTAGCACGGTTCATCTTTGCTTTACCTCTAGCACTAATTTACATCAGTTGTCTTTACCACTTCCAACCTGTGACAGATTCCGTCCATTTTAATCTCCGTTTTGCTATCTATGTGCTTATTGCGGCGTTGAGCCAAATTGCAGCAACAGCCTTGATGGTTCAGCTTTTTAAGCAAAAAAATTATGCGATTGGAGTGGGTCTTGCTAAAAGTGAGGCAGTACTTGCTGCAATTATTGCCGTCGTCTTTTTATCCGATCATTTAAGCCTTTTAGGCTGGTTAGGGGTTGCTGTCGGAGGCTTGGCAGTATTTTTAATGTCCAAAGGGCGGGACTTTTCTGATTTTTCCGTACAAACCTTATGTATAGGTATCGGTAGTGGTTTATGTTTTGCCATTACCTCGCTCTTGGTACGTGAGGCCAGTTTAGAACTAGATAATTTACCGTTTATTCACCGTGCAGCTTGGGTGCTCTTAATGGTGATTGGAACACAGTGCTTTTTACTTTTAATGTATTTGGGTATATTTCGCCGTGCAACGTTATGGGCCATGTGGCAGCGTATTGGACTTACATTTCGTGTCAGCTTATGTAGTTTTTTGGCGTCACTGGGTTGGTTTAGTGCCATGAGTATGCAGTCCGTGCCCATTGTAAAAACTTTGGGGCAGGTTGAGATTATTTTTAGTATGTTGATTTCAGCCTACTTCTTTAAAGAAAAGCTGGCACGTGCTGAACATCTCGGTATTGTATTGGTGGTGGTTGCTGCATTTTTAGTGATTTGGGCTTGAAGTCTGATCTTTACACAGCCCCTGTCATTCATTTGTAATGACATTAACCATTCAAAATTTAATGTAACTGCCGTTTTACTAGTCTTCAACTCAAAAAAATAGAGATTAAACCCATGTCTAGGTTTAATCTCCAAAGTGTGTTTTCTCGTGGAGTTTAATTTTGAGGCCCGAAGTTAGATGTTGATATTAGTGCAGCAAACTTCAGATTCTTACTGAAGAAGGTAATTTTGATCTGCACCGACAAAGAAAATCACACCTATACAAAAAAGCCCACAGTAAATCGCGAACCAGATAATCATGTTTTTAAATGCTTTATCTGAAATTGAACTATCTGCATATTTTGCTGGTTTTTTTGAGTCTAGATCTTTCATGGTTACTGCACTCAACTGAGGTGATGAGTACATTATGTAAAGCAAACGACTGATGAAACAGATACAAAACAAGATTAAAAAAATATAACAGATGAAGCAGAATTGCTCATGACTGTTATATTTTAAACCTGTGGGGGACACAGTATGCAGATATCATTAACTTGCGTTAGTTTTTAGAGTCCTATCACTTAAAAATACAAAAAAAATAAAAATAATCTTATATTTAAAATACCACTCATGAATTTTATACATACTGAATCATTAGAAATGATCATTTCATTCATGGTTCTAATTTTTGTACATTAACTAAAATAGCACCTTGTCTGCGTAGACTAGAGTACTTGAACCTTCAGCATGACGTTTAAGTGCAAAACGATATTTAGAACACTATATTTAGAGAGTATTATGAAAAATTTTGAAAATAAAGTGGCAGCGATCACAGGCGCAGGTTCAGGCATTGGGCAGCAGTTGGCGATTCAACTGGCTAAACAAGGTACACATTTGGCACTCAGTGATGTCAATGAACAAGGTTTGGCTGAAACCTTAAATCACGTCAAAGATTATCCTGTTTCAGTCACGCTCACAAAACTGGATGTTTCAGACCGTAAGGCAGTAGAGGATTGGGCAAAGCAGTGTCAGCAAGACTTTGGGCAGGTCAATTTCGTTTTTAATAATGCAGGGGTCGCGTTAGCGAGTACTGTTGAAGGCTTAAGCTATGAAGATGCCGAGTGGATTTTCAACATCAACTTTTGGGGTGTGGTATATGGAACCAAAGCTTTTTTACCCTACTTAAAACAAAGTGGATCTGGGCATATTGTGAATATCTCAAGTCTATTTGGGCTCACTTCTCAACCTACTCAGAGTGCCTATAATGCGACAAAGTTTGCTGTCCGTGGTTTTACCGAAGCACTGCGTCAAGAGTTAGATTTGCAAGACTGTGGCGTTAGCGCAACTTGTGTTCATCCGGGTGGTATACGTACCAATATCGCCAATAGTGCACGAATGAGTGACAGTATTCGTGCGCTGGGTATGAACCCAGAGCGTGCCAGTCGTTCTTTCAATAAAATGCTTAAAACTCCGCCAGATGTGGCAGCACAGGCCATTTTAAAGGCTGTGAAAAAAGATGAGCGCCGTGTCTTAATTGGAACAGATGCCAAAATTATCGATCTGGTACAGCGTATTACACCAACAGGCTATACACAGGCCATGAACTTTTTGACAGGTAAAAAACGCCGCAAATAAAGACGTATTCACATGAAAGATGATTTTATTGTTTTAACCGAGTATGCTGAATCGAGTAATTTTTAAATTAAAAAAAGCTTCGATTTCAATGCTGAAGCATTCCGTTAAATAAAATGATAAGGAGTCCGACATGAGTGATTCTCATAACCATGATCACAGTCATGTTGAAGTGACTGCAAAAAATGCCAAGAAATTAACCATTGCACTTGCCTTGACGTTCACCTTCTTAATTGTGGAAGTGGTTGCAGGATTTATTACGCAAAGCCTAGCCTTACTGTCCGATGCAGCGCATATGTTTACCGATGCCGCTGCTTTAGCCATTGCTTTAGCAGCCATCAAAATTGGGCAAAAACCTGCCGACGATAAACGCACGTTTGGTTATCAACGGTTTGAAATCTTGGCAGCTTTGTTTAATGCCATGATGTTGTTTGTGGTGGCGATTTACATTTTATATGAAGCCTATCAGCGTTTTAGTCAGCCACCTGAAATTCAAAGCTTGGGCATGTTGGTTGTCGCGGCTTTGGGTTTAATCATCAACCTAATTTCAATGAAAATTTTGGTGTCGAGCAGCCAAGACAGCTTAAATGTGAAAGGGGCTTATCTTGAGGTGCTGAGTGATGCCTTGGGTTCTGTGGGCGTGATCATTGGCGCATTGGTGATTTATTTCACAGGTTGGATGTGGGTAGATACTGTTATTGCGGTGTTGATTGGCTTTTGGGTCTTACCTCGAACTTGGGTGCTACTGAAACAAAGTATCAATATTTTGCTCGAAGGTGTGCCAAGTGAAATTGATATCGAATCTTTACGTAATGACTTGCTGGCTTTAGATGGAGTGCAAGGCATTCATCAGCTTAAAGTCTGGGCCATTACCTCTAAGAATGTGCATTTAACAGCGCATTTGATTGCCCCTGATGTAGATCAAAGAGCTTTATACCACCAAGCTGTAGAGTTATTGGGGCATGAGCATGGGATTACGCAAGTGACTTTGCAGATTGAAGAAGATGAATGCCATCCACACCAACATGAACATAGTCATTAAAAAGACTTGACCTTAGACTTAGTCTAGGCTTTACAATAGCGTCACTTTATTTCAGTACGACATTATGCGTTCTACCACGTGGATTAGCGTCTTAGTTGCTTTATTCATGTTCCAAAGTCTTTGGAACGTGGCGGCAGCTTTTTGCGTCCATGAAGAACAAAAAACTCAAGTCGTGACACAACAAAGTTTTCATTTTGGCCACCATCAAACCACCTTGTGTGTGTCTGATGATAAGGCACACCAGCAAAGCAGTGTTGATGACCATACTCAAATGGCAAATGATCAGTTTGAATTGGGTGAAGATCATCAAGATCATTTGCCCTCAATGGCTCATTTGATTATTCCGAAAGAAAAAAACTATCAACTGCCACTCACGCTTGAACTTAGTGAGCGTCCGCAGTTTTTTTGGCACAATGCCTATCAAGCCCCTGATTTATTGGGGCAACATCCTCCTCCTGAACTTTCCCCGCTAATGGTGGGGTAGCCTAAAACATTTCCCACCACTTCTTCTAAAAATTAGTGGGAAAAAACATGTCGAATCAATTTAAGGCGTTTATACGCCAAGCCCTTGCTGTAGGCATAACAACAGCTGCGATGCAATGGAGTTTTGCCGAACCGATCAAGACTTTGGATGAAGCTTTAGCAAAAGTAGAGCGCTATCAAAACCAAAATGACATTGGGCAGCAGCGTCAAAGTATTTCAGAGCTGAACATCAAAAACAGTGGTTTATGGCAAAACCCTAGCTTAAATATCAATCAAGATGGTTTTGGTTCAGATACTGATCGTGAGCACAGTATTGCCATCAGTCAGCCCTTAGATGTGTTTGGACAGCGTAAGCTCAATCAAAAACTCGCAGAAACAGCGCAGCAACAAGGGCAGTTACAGCAACAACTGTGGACAGCACAAAGCCAATTGGTGGTGAAATTTGCATGGTCTCAGTTGGCTTTGGCACAAGTTGAAAAATCGCTGTACGCAGCACAACTCAAAGTGAGTCAAAACAATTTAGACAGTGCCAAAAAACGTTATCAGGCGGGCAGTATTGCTTTGGTTGACTATGAACGTGCGCAAATCGAAAGTTTGGATATGCAGCGCTTATACCAACAAGCGGTATTGGCAGAAGAAGTAGCACAGCGTCAACTCTCAAACCTTTGGGGCGAAACCAAAGCCGACATTCAACTTAATTCCACCTCAATGCCATGGCCAGATCAAAGCGATGCCACGGTACAGCGTTATATTGCTGAAGGTTGGTTGGAAAAGCTGTATGCCCTGAATATTCAACAGTCCAATTTAAACATTGAAAGTTTAAAAGTGCAGGCGCGTCCCAATCCGACCTTAAATGTCGGCATAAAACGGAGCCAAGCACCGAATGAAAGCAGTGATACCACATTAGGTGTCGGCGTGGATATTCCGCTGAATATTTTTAACCGTCAGCAATACAGCATTCCGATGGCCCAGCGTCAGCAAAGCTTGTTGAATCAGCAGCAACAGCGCGAGTTAAAACAGCAGATTTTAGATATCGCCAATGCCATGCATGAGCTCAAAGGACTAAAACAGCAGTTCAGTGCGATCAGTCAACAAACCACTTTGGCAGAACAAGTGCAAGTCCGCACGCTGCAAGGTTTTAAAGCGGGAAAGCTGTCCATTACCGACATCCAACAAGCTAACTCACAACTGCAAAGCATACGCCTTGGGCAGTTGCAGTTATTACGTCAAGCTTGGCAGACTGCATTGAGCGCAGAAGCACTCAGCCTCGGTACCAGCTATGAACAGATCAGTAGTTCAGATGCTTATAGTCAAATCAGCAAAAATTCAATCGCACAAATACAAGACCTCATCCTTGGCGGAGCACAATAATATGCAACTAAAAAACCAATTTGGAAAAATATCACAGCCATTGATGATTGGGCTTTTGCTCCTCATTACATTTCTCATCGCTTTAGGGATCTGGTTTAGCTCAAAAGATACAACCACTGATGAGCATGCGCATGCAGAACATGAAGAATCTGAACATGCGGATGAACCCGAGGCAGAAAAAGGACATGCCGAGGAAGGTGAAATTCAACTGACGGCACAGCAACTGACAGAGCAAGGCATTCAAATCGCTTCAGCTCAACTAGGTGTGGTGTCTCAAGTCACCGTTCTACCCGGAAAGCTTGTGGTTAATACCGATCAGCAAGCTCATATTTCGCCAAACTTTGGTGGGCATGTGGAACAGGTGAATGTTGAGCTTGGTCAAAACGTACAAAAAGGACAAACTTTAGCTGTACTGTCTGTACCCGAACTGATCGATCAACAAGCCAATTTGCGGATGGCTCAAGCCAGTTTGGATTTGGCACGTCAAGATTATCAACGTGAACAGCAGTTATGGTCACAGGGCATTTCTGCCAAGCAAGACTACCAACGGGCAGAAAATGCTTACCGACAAGCGCAGATTACTGTGCAGTCCGTGCAAAGCCGTTTAAACGCTCTAGGGGCAACAGGTGGGGTAAATGGTCGTTTTGCCATTAAAGCCCCCATTTCAGGTGTGATTAGCCAAAAAGATATCGTGGTAGGTGAAAACGTACAATTGGCCGATCAACTTTTTGTGATTGAACAATTTAAAGAGTTATGGCTTGAGTTTAATCTGCCTGCTCAATACTCAGGCCAGTTACAAGCCAATCAGAGTCTGACATTTAAGCCGAATGCTTCTGAGCAAAAATATGAAGCCGTCATCCAAAGCTTAACTTCTCAAGCCGATGCGCAAACAGGACGTTTGGTGGTACGTGCTAAATTAAAAAGCCAAGCGGCTGAACTACGTCCAAATGTTTTGGTGAATATCTTTTTAGACAATACCAGTTCAAAAACAGCGCTTCGCGTCCATAAAAGTGCTATTCAAAACATTGAAGGTCAAACTTCGGTATTTGTGGTCGACGCTGAGGAAAAAGGGCTAGTGCATTTAAAAGCGCAGCCCGTTCAACTTGGGCAAGCTTCAAATGACGCTCAATGGGTGGAAGTGATTTCAGGCCTAACAGCAGGACAACGCTATGTCAGTCAAGGTAGCTTTGTGCTTAAGTCTGAACTAGAAAAAGGCGAGGCTGATCATGCACACTAATCATGATTTACCCAAGCCTGAGGGTTTGTTTGAACGAATTATTCAATTCTCTATTCAAAATGCAATTTGGGTTATGCTCTTTGTCTGTACATGGATTGCGGTCGGAGTTTATAGCTATCAAAAACTGCCGATTGATGCAGTGCCCGATATTACCAATACGCAAGTACAAATTAATACCCAAGCCAA
The DNA here is from genome assembly GCF_002018895.1 of Acinetobacter sp. MF4640. Classification (NCBI taxonomy): domain Bacteria; kingdom Pseudomonadati; phylum Pseudomonadota; class Gammaproteobacteria; order Moraxellales; family Moraxellaceae; genus Acinetobacter; species Acinetobacter sp. MF4640. The sequence continues at coordinate 55,764 of NZ_MVOM01000015.1, forward strand.
TGGCTTTACCGCACTGGAGGTTGAGCAGCGGATTACCTATCCAATTGAAACTGCAATGGCGGGTATTCCCGATTTACAGCTGACTCGCTCGATTTCACGTTATGGTTTGTCCCAAGTCACCATTGTATTTGAGGATGGCACAGACATCTATTGGGCACGTCAGCAGATTAATCAGCGGGTGCAAGAGGTCAAAGCGGACTTACCTAGCGATGTTTCCCCAACCATGTCACCAGTTTCGACGGGTTTAGGTGAAATTTATCAGTGGGTCATTAAAGTCGAACCGAATGCTAAAAAAGCGGATGGTACGTCTTATAGCGCGATGGACTTGCGGGAGATTCAAGACTGGATTGTACGTCCACAACTGCAACGTGTTGCGGGGGTTGCCGAGGTCAATAGCATTGGCGGGTTCAATAAAACCTATGTGGTTGCTCCCGACTTTAACCGTATGCAGCAGTTGAATATTTCCTTAAGCCAGCTACAAACAGCTTTACAGGAAAATAATGAAAACCGTGGTGCCGGCTATATTGAGGAAAATGGTCAGCAGCTCACAGTCCGTGTTCCGGGGACACTCAACAGTCTTGCAGACATTGAAAATACAACGGTTGCCAGCCCAAATGGGAACCCCATTCGTGTCGCGGATATTGCGCAGGTTTCAATTGACCATGAGCTCCGAACAGGAGGCGCAACCTATAATGGCGAAGAAACTGTACTCGGCATCGCTATGATGATGATGGGGGAAAACAGCCGAACGGTGTCTAAAGCTGTAGATACCAAAATTCAAGAGGTGCAAAGCAGTTTACCGCAAGGTGTCAAAATAGAAACAGTTTATGACCGTACCACTTTGGTGGAAAAAGCCATTAAAACGGTGCAAAAGAACTTGGTTGAAGGCGCAATCTTGGTGATTGTGATCCTGTTTTTATTCTTAGGTAATATTCGTGCTGCATTAATCACAGCCTGTGTGATTCCATTGTCTATGCTATTTACTTTAACGGGTATGGCACAGCAGAATATCAGTGCCAACCTGATGAGTTTAGGGGCATTGGATTTCGGTATTATTGTCGACGGTGCAGTGGTGATTGTTGAAAACTGTATTCGCCGTTTAGCCCATGCACAGCAGTTACTCAAACGTCCGTTAACTCAGTCTGAGCGCTTTAAAGAAGTGTTTTTGGCAGCGCGCCAAGCCCGTCGCCCGCTCATTTTTGGTCAATTGATTATTTTAGTGGTGTATTTACCGATTTTTGCACTGACTGGTGTAGAAGCAAAAATGTTCCACCCAATGGCTTTGACGGTTGTACTTGCACTCGTTGCGGCCATTATTTTGTCGATCAGCTTTGTACCTGCGGCTGTCGCACTTTTTGTTAAAGGTGACATCAAAGAAACCGAAAGCCGTTGGATGCTGTGGCTAAAGGATCGTTATCAGCGGGTATTGGACTGCGCCTATCAGTATAAAGCGGTGGTTTTGACCTTTGCACTGTGCTTGTTGATGTTGACGGGATTACTTGCAACGCGTATCGGCAGTGAGTTTGCGCCACAACTGAGTGAAGGTGACTTTGCTGTACAGCAACTGCGTTCCCCAAGCACAGGATTAGAAGAGTCACTTCGTATTCAGGAAAATACTGAAAAGCTACTTCTGAAGAAATTCCCTGAAATACATGCTATTTTTGCGCGAACAGGCACGGCTGAAGTGGCGACCGATGTAATGCCTCCAAATATTTCAGATAGTTACGTCATGCTGAAACCCCGTGATGCATGGCCAAATCCAAAAGAAACACTCGATGAACTGCGTATCCGTATGCAGGCCTATTTAGCAAAATTGCCCGGTAACAACAGTGAGTTTTCTCAGCCAATTGAACTGCGTTTCAATGAGTTAATTTCGGGTGTCCGTAGTGATGTCGGTGTCAAAATCTTTGGTGATGACATGCAAGTATTAAATACGGAAGCTGAAAAAATCAGTAAATTGATTCAACAGGTTTCAGGCAGTACCGCCGTTAAAGTTGAACAAACGTCGGGTTTACCTTTGCTCAATGTTGAAATTGATAAAAGCTTGGCGGCGCAATACGGCCTAAGTGTCAAAACCATACAAGACTATGTATCAGCAAGCATTGGCGGACAAAATGTCGGTGAAATTTTACAGGGTGACCGCCGTTTTGACTTTGTCATTCGACTCAGTGAACAAGACCGTAGTGTCAGTGGGATCGCGCAACTGCCAATACAGCTTCCAAATGGTGGCAGTATTTTACTCACCGATATTGCCACTGTAAAAATGATGGATGGCATCAATCAAGTCAGCCGCGAAAATGGCAAACGTCGTGTGATTATCACGGCGAATGTGGAAGGGCGTGATTTGGGCTCTTTTGTCACAGAAGTACAAAGTCAACTTAAGCAGTATCCTCTACCAAACGGTTACTGGATTGAATATGGTGGTCAGTTTGAAAATCTGGCCTCGGCACAGGCTCGAATGCAGATTGTGATTCCACTGGCATTATTGACGATCTTTATTTTGCTGATGGCCGTTTTCCATAACATCAAAGAAAGCTTGCTTGTGTTCACGGGTGTTCCATTTGCTCTAACTGGTGGTGTGCTTTTCTTGTGGTTAAGAGACATTCCTTTGTCAATGTCGGCGGGTATTGGTTTCATTGCCTTGTCTGGGGTTGCCGTCTTAAATGGTTTGGTCATGCTGACCTTCATTAAAGAGCTAAGAGAGCAATACCGCTTACATGAAGCCGTTTGGCAGGGAGCGATTTTACGATTAAGGCCTGTTTTAATGACCGCTTGTGTAGCGTCTTTAGGTTTTGTCCCAATGGCGCTTGCCACGGGCACAGGAGCAGAGGTTCAACGTCCACTAGCGACCGTGGTGATTGGTGGAATTATTTCTTCGACGTTATTGACCTTGGTGCTATTACCAGTGTTGTATCGTTGGATGAATGCAAAAAAAGAAACGAACGTTTAATCCTTTAATCTGCTGAAGCATGAGGAGGCAAAATAGTCTCCTCATACTTTTTTATACTACTTGATATCAGTCTGATCACTTTGGGGAGTTAAAAATGGTAAATCTGTTATAGTCTGTTATATTTTTTTCACAAAGAACTGTATCTGTCCTTTCGTATAGGAAACCTTAGAATAATGAATATAGATAGAGCGTTGAGGTATTGAAAATGAACTTTTTCCTGAAGAAAAATAGAGCTTGGTTTGTATTCTTTATCATTACTTTATATTCGTTTCTTGGATTTTTTCTTGGATTTATCATTTGGGAATACTTTTTGAAGTAAGTACATAGTAACGCTAAAGAAAACTAAGGCAGCTAATACTTCAAAAAGCAATCAGAATCTTAATTTTATGACTACCAGACTCAACTCATAACGAGACAAGTCTGGTTTTTATAACCTTAAAACTTCCATTGCACCGAGACAGATGCATTTAAAGGGTCACCGGGTTGAATCCACATATCACTATAACTTGCAACATAGTACGTTTCGTCTAAGAGATTGTGCACATTGAACTGATAACGTAGCTGATCTGTTGGCGCATAATAAGCATTTAGATTCAACAAAGTATACTCAGGTAAGTTGAATCCGTTATCTGTACTGTGTCCACTACGTTTTCCCACATAGATTGCCGTTGCACCGAGTCCAACTTTGTCTGCATTGGCAAGGGTCCATTCATAGTTGCTACTGATAGAGCCGCTGTGCTTCGGCACATTGCTGAGTCGTGAACCTTTAACAAGAATTTGGTCTTTTTCAACTTGGGCGTCTGTGTAGCTATAATTGGCACGTATAGAGAATTGATCATTGAGCTGTGTCTCTAGATCGAGCTCTAGCCCCTTACTTGAGACTTCTCCAGCGGTAATTTGATAGTTACTATCTGCTGGATCTGTGGTTAAGACATTCTCTTTATCCATTTTAAAGAGGGCTAAGCTCAACAAACTCTGTGGGGTAATCCGATATTTCCCACCAATCTCATAGCTTTTGCCTTTTTCAGGGTTAAACACATCGCCGTTTCGGTCCATCCCACTGTTGAGCGCAAAGGATTCTCCATAGTTGGCATACCATGACCAACGATCATTCAGTCGGTAGTTTAAACCCAAGCGTGGACTGGTTTGTTGTAAATCCTTTTTACTGGATGTACCTGCAAGTTTATTTTGAAAGTCTTGGGTGATGTGATCAAAGCGTGCTCCATACAGCACACTCCATTGATCATTGAGGAAAATTTGATCTTGTAGATTCAGTGCAAAATAGCGTTGCTGTTCTTCGGTGTTAATGAAAAGTGGAAGCTCAGGTAAGTATTGTCCATAAATAGGAGCATAGATATCAATGCTATTTGGCATGCTACCGCTATGGTTTCGACGCAGTTGTAATTGACGGTACTTCATCTGCCCAAGTTCAGTGCTCAAAAGTACTTCATGACGGGCCCAGTCTTGTTGGATCGTCCCAAGAACTTCAGTTTGAAAGAGAATGTCATCACTTTTATTATCACGGTAGCGACGCTGGCGCTCTAATGTCCGTCCATCACTTTGTATCCGACGAGGTTCACTGGAAAAGCCTTTGAGCTGAGTATCTTTCACGCTAAGAGCATTATTCATTTTCCAGTCATCATTAAACTGATGTGCAAGTCGAAGCTGATAGAAATGATCTTTTTGAATATGATCACCATCATCAGGTTCGCCTGTAAATGTTTTAGGGTCCATCACGAATTGTTTTTGATAACTACTTACGCCACGGTCGAAGGTTCCATCTTGTCGGGTAAATTCGCTGTCAAAATCTAATTGGGTTGAATCTGAAATTTTCCATGTGAGTTGAGGTGAGAAAAACCAACGCTCACTCTGCACATGATCACGAAAACTTTGGTTATCTTCATGTGCGACCGCAATACGATAAGCCACAGCATCACTGATTGGGGCAGTATGTTCAAAACTAGCACGGTATTTTTCTAAACTATTGGCACGTAAATTGACTTCTGAAGAACTTTCCCATTCAGGCTTTTTAGTGTTGATATTCAGTAGACCGCCAGCTTCCCCGCGGCCATAGAGCGCAGTCATTGGGCCTTTTAAAAAGTCGAGAGATTCAATATTCACCATATCTCGCGGAGCGCTGAGACCACGGTTGACACTCAGACCATTTCTGATGATTTGTGCCCCAATATTGGGGTCTGTACTAAAACCTCTAAATGAAAAGTTATCCCAAAAGCCGCCACCATAATTGGTTTGACTATAGACCCCGCTCACTTGCGTGAGTGCATCGTCAATACGTTGCACATCTTGTTGCTGAATTAACGCTTTAGATAACACACTTCGACTAAATGGCACGTCTAAAATGTCATGTGAAAACTTAGTCATTGCGGTGCTTTGTTGAAGGTTTTCACCCTCAGTTTCGGCTTGTAATTGGATGGTCTGGAGTACTTCTGTTGAAGTTTCGGCCCAAGTGAAAGAACTCAGCAGACTTAAATATATGCTTGAGGAAAAAAGAGAGAATTTATTCATCATGAAGGAGAGTAGGTTAGATTTCGTATTGTTATGTTATAACATTTTAATGAGTTTGTAGTTAAAAAATCACTCTAAAGTTGAAAAAATGGCTTAAAAAAATGAAATAAATCAACCTAAGCTTTTAGGTTCCAATCTACAATACACTGCTTCAAGTCAGCTAAAGTCCCAATACCATATGCTGTATCAAATACGACTGAAGATATGGAACGCAGATCAACGTTATAATTTAAAAGCATGTGGTTAAACTATAAACTCAATTTCTAAATCTTCACACTCAAAGCTATCGCCAGACAATTTAAAAAAAGCTGAGATATGTTGAATAATGTGCTTGTTCATTCTACAAAAATTGTGAATACTCATGCCGCAAAATTCAGGCTGTAAATTTATCTTTTGGGGTTAGCAACGACAGTGAAAACGTATCCATTTTCTCGTTTACAAAAAGCATTATTGGCGGTTGGTTCATTTTCATGTCTAGGGCTGAACTCGGTATGGGTACATGCGGCAGAAGAGAGTGATGTGGAACAACTTGCAACCATTACAACCACTGCTCAAACTGAACAATTGGCTTATTATCAACCTAAGGTTAATTTGTCTGGGTTTGGTCAGCAAAACCTTGCAGCCATTCCTGCATCTATTCACACCGTTACTGCTGAACTGATCGCAGATCAACATGCGAAAACACTGGGCGATGTGGTAAAGAACGATGCGTCCGTTGGGGATGGCTATGCACCCATTGGTTACTATGCCAACTTTGTGATGCGTGGATTTAGCTTAAATGCGGGATCAAGTTATTTACTGAACGGTAATTTGCTACGCGGTGAGCAAAATGTAGCGCTTGAAAATAAAGAACAAGTTGAAATCCTAAAAGGCATGAGTGCGATTCAAAGTGGGATGTCAACGCCGGGCGGAGTAGTGAACTATGTGAGCAAACGCCCCAAAGATGTCCAATCTTTAACCCTTGAAGCAGATAGTCATGGCGGCAGCCGTGTGGCGACTGACCTTGGTGGATGGTTTGGAGACAATCAACAGTTTGGTTATCGTGTGAATGCAGCTTATGAAGATATTCACCCCTATGTTGAACATGCTGATGGAAAACGTTTGTTTGGTTCCTTGGCTTTAGACTGGAAAATTTCAGATCGTTCAAAACTTGAATTTGATCTTGAATCACAGCGTCAAAAACAGCGTTCAGTACCGGGCTATCAGCTACTTGATGGTAAAACTGTACCGACAGGAGTGAAATGGGATCGTTTACTGGGCTATCAAAGCTGGAGCAAACCTATCACCAATGAAAGTCTAAATACGAGTTTAAAATACAGCTATCAAATCAATGATAACTGGAGCGGCAATCTGTCTGCTTCACAAAGTCGTGTGGTTGTAGATGATTACTCAGCCTTTGCTTGGGGGTGTTACAGCAGTGTGTGTCAAACTTCTGGTCTAGGTAATAGTTTTGACCAAAATGGGAACTATGACATTTATGATTTCCGCAGCCCAGATGACAGTTATCTCACCCATCAATTTAAAACAGGTTTGAACGGAAAATTCAGCACTGGAGCATGGCAACATAGCCTGAGTTTAGAGTTATCACATGCTTACAAACGTCATACTCAGTATGAATCTACTTATAGTATGGTGAATGTTGGCGCTGGAAATATTTATAATGATCCTATTACTCACACACCGAATGACAGAGATTTAGGTAATCATTACAAATCATTGGATAGTCAACAAACAGCCCTCAACCTGTTGGATCAAATCGAATTTAATGATGCATGGTCAGTTTTGCTGGGCGGTAAGCTTTTACATTTAAATGAAAGTGCCTATGCTGCGGATGGCAACAGTATCCGTGACACCGACTTTAATCGCTTCTTACCACAGCTCGCGTTGATGTATCAGCCTTGGCAGAACACTCATCTGTATGTTTCGTATGCAAAAGGAATCAGCGACGGCAGTCAAGCGCCTGCATATACAGATAATGCTTATGTTACCTTAGCACCAAGACGTTCAACTCAATATGAATTAGGTCTTAAACAGCAATGGCAAGAGCTACTGATTACTGCCGCGTTGTTTGACTTAACACAAGACCATCAATATACCAACTTAGACAACTACTATGTCACCGATGGTGAACAGCATAACCTAGGTTTGGAATTGGGCTTGCAAGGTCGCGTTGCGGAAAATCTGGATATGATATCGACTTTGGCTCTGACTCGTTCACGTTTGGAAGATGTACAAGTAGATGCTTATAAAGGACATCAAACTCAAAATGTACCGACGGTTCGTTTTGCCAATCATGTGTCTTATCAAATGCCTCAAGTAGAAGGTTTACGTTTACTCGCAGGTATGCAATACAGCAGCAGTAAATACGCCAACAAAACGGGTACGGTTAAAGTTTCAGGCTATACCGTATTCGATGCGGGTGCAGCTTATAACTTCCGTGTTTATGGTTATGACAATATGCTTCGCCTGAATGTGGACAACCTGTTCAATAAAAAATATTGGCGAGATGCAGGAAGCTTTTTCGGGGATGACTATTTATTTCTGGGTACACCACGTACAGCACAATTTTCATGGACTGTGAACTTCTAGACAGAAATCGCTAGGTTTTAGGTTTTCTAAATTCTCCAATTTTGGGTCGTAGGAAAACCTATTGCTGGTAAGACTCATGTGTTAGTTGTGGGCTTATTCATTGAATGAATGATGAAGGTTGAATAAGTCTACAGAAATAGGTTTGTATAAAAAATTCTTACTGCACTATGATCAAAGCGAATTCTTAAGCTTATGAATCAATATTCAAAAGCGAACTTTGAAGGTTTGATCTGAATCTATTTTTACATCTTGAATTATCGTGATATAGGAACATTTTATGTTTGATAAGAATAAACGCGCAATCGTGGTTGGTGCTTCAAGAGGGATTGGTCTAGGTCTAGTTAGAGAGTTGCTCAATCAGCACTGGCAGGTTATCGCGACCATCCGAGACATAGACCAAGTCTCTACAGGCTTAAATCAACTGCTTTCTGAGTATCCAGACAGACTTGAATTAACCGAATTAGATTTAAATCATGTACAAACAGTTGACCATTTACTCAGTAAATATCATGAAAAATCCATCGACCTACTGTTGGTTTCTGCGGGCATTCTTGGGCCAGAACATCAACGCGTTGAGCAGTGCACGCCCAATGAGATTACCAATCTGTTTTGGGTAAATAGTATTGCACCCGTGACGATTGCGAGAAAACTTCTTCCTTTGATGAAAGAAAAGAGTGTCATTGCATTTATGAGTTCTCGCATGGGAAGCGTTGCTTTAAACGATGATGGAAGTATGGAGCTGTATCGCGCAAGCAAGGCTGCTCTCAACAGTATCACACGTGGCTTTGCAATAAATGAGGCAATTCCTGCCCAAATAGGCGTGCTGAACTTACATCCAGGTTGGGTGCAAACTGAAATGGGCGGAAACCATGCACCTATCAGTGTAAAAGAAAGCACAACGGGCATTGTACGCGTGGTTGAGGATTTTATTGGCGAAAATGAACAACAGTTTGTCGACTTTCAAGGTCATGAAATAACGTGGTAATAAATAGCCACCGCCTAAATAATACGGTGCAGTTTTTCATTCTTGGAGGGACTGCATATTGCTTTCATCCTAAATAAAATAACAACTTGCTAAAAAGTGCGATAACCATTTAAAAATAGTCGTACCGTATTTTGAATATTTTCTTGCAACTGTTCTGTATTGGGTAAATAGGACTCATCTCAAAACTACAAGAGATGCACCATGATTAATTGTATTTAAGAACTGTGATCGACATAAAACACAATTTCTACATCTATACAATCCTATCTTTTTCCAGTAATTTTACTATGGTATGAAAAATGCTAAGAATAAAATGACTCAAAAAGGATGACCTATGAAAAAAACGATTTCAGCTTTGACATTAAGTTTAAGCCTATTACTCCCATGTGCAGCATTTGCCAAAAATAATGTCGTTGTTGTCGCTACTGGTGGAACGATTGCAGGTGCTGGAGCAAGCTCTACCAATAGTGCAACTTATACTGCGGCAAAAGTTCCTGTAGATGCATTATTAAATGCGGTTCCCCAGATTCAAAACCTTGCCAATGTGACTGGTGTGCAGGCAATGCAAGTTGCATCAGAAAGTATTACGGATAAAGAATTATTATCCCTTGCACGTCAAGTCAATGACTTGCTTAAAAAGCCTGATGTGAATGGTGTCGTGATTACACATGGAACAGACACCCTAGAAGAAACAGCTTTCTTTTTAAATTTAGTGATTCATTCAGACAAGCCGATTGTATTGGTCGGGTCAATGCGTCCAAGTACTGCACTTTCTGCTGATGGCCCGTTGAACCTTTATAGTGCGGTTGCACTTGTTGCCGATGACAGTGCAAAAGGTAAAGGAACTTTTGTGCTCATGAATGACGACATTTTTGCAGCACGAGATGTTTCAAAAACAATTAATATCCATACCAATGCATTTATGAGCCAATGGGGTGCGCTCGGAACCTTAGTGGAAGGAAAACCATATTGGTTTAGAAATACAGCAAAACGTCATAATAAGAGCTCAGAATTTAATATTGAAAATATTAAAGGCGATAGCTTACCGCTGGTACAAATTGTTTATGGTTCAGGCAATATGTTGCCAGATGCATACACGGCTTATGCGAAAGCAGGGGCAAAAGCTATTATTCATGCAGGTACAGGGAATGGCTCGGTAGCCAATTATATTGTCCCAACATTAACGGACTTACAAAAACAAGGTGTGCAAATTATTCGTTCATCTCGCGTACCCCAAGGTTTTATTCTTAGAAATGCAGAACAACCAGATGACAAATATGGTTGGGTCGTCGCACATGATCTTAACCCGCAAAAAGCTAAATTACTGGCTGCACTTGCTTTAACAAAAACAAAAGATGCCAAGGAAATCCAACGCATTTTTTGGGATTACTAAACCCAATAACGGTGAAATCGCATAGTAACGCTTTTCAGCTAAGCACCTTAAAATTTAAGGTGCTTTTTTAGCGTCTATAAATAGATTAAATTCATCGACTCTGTATCGAATAAATGTTTAACAAATCAACAGTAATCTATATTCGCCATCCTTTTCAACGGGTGCTCTATGTACACAAGGCAAGACTTTTTGCATAGGATGATCTACCGCCAAACGACAAAGATGGCCTAAGCCTAAATTCACAGGTTTTGCATTCAGTTTAGGCTGATAATGCAGATCAAAAAAATATTCTTCTAGAAAGGTTTCAAATTCAGCTTCAGGGCCATCATGTAATTTTTTAAGTTTTTCTCTGATCTCGGGAATTAGAATCTTTTGCTCCACCTGATCATTGGGTACGATATCACTTGCAGCGCCGTGATAAGTGCAGAGGAAAGTATCTGTTTCAATCGGTGAGCGATCAACATGAAACGAATATACATCTGTGGAAATAAAGTCTAGCTCGTCATCTCGCTCATAACATTTTAGTAAATTAAGAGCAGGAGATGCACCGAAATCAGTTAAGAGCTGTATATCTTTTAAAATGATTTCCCTTGCTAAATTTCCTTTTTCTGAAAGTTGTAATGCTAAAAGATCTTCAATCGAAACTTCTGTAATCTTTTCTTTTAACTCAAGTTTAGCCACAATTTCTTTAAAATCCCCAACCAAATTTCTATGCCAGCAAAGTGCATTCATTTCTCCTTGAAATTTGGAATTTACAAGTTCAGAAAAAGAAGAAACTACTTCAATTTGATTGTTGTCAGAAAATGTATTCGTCATGAGAAAATTAGATAATAAACAGTGCTTAATCATAACATCTAGCTTTAGGTGTATTGCATTTAAAAGTAGCTCGGTAATTGCTTACAGATATGGAGGAGCTCTATATTTGTAGTATGGAAAGAAGTTTTAGCTATTGATTGAGCAAATATTTGCGCATTTAATTTAAATTATTATGTGAATGCGCAAATATATTCTCATTTTTTTAGTTTTATGGTATTTTTGAGAAAATATTTGTTCATTAATATTTATGGAAAAATTAACGATTCAAGCTCTTCTCGATACAGAATGGCTAGATATAGCAGAACTTAAAATATTAGAACCACATAAAGGTTCTGCAAGTGCGTGTGAGTTAGCCTACGAATTAGAATATGCCATTTCTTATCTAGATAAGAGAGATGAACATGCATGTAGCTTAGCACTTCCTATTCAAATTCTTATTCAACATGAATCGAAAGTCTGGTTTAGTTTTTTAGATGATATTGTTCCATCTGGTGCTGCTCGACGTTATTTGGTTCAATATCTAGGTTTGCAAAAACTCTCATCAGCAGAACAAGATTTTACTTTATTGGCAAAAGGTACAATTGCTCCTGTAGGGAATCTAAGAGTTAAGGAGTCAGTACCTCCGATCAATCCAGAATCAACATTACACTTACGCAAGTTCACTACTGGTGATGTTACAGAACGAAATGTTGATTTTCTCGAATACGCACAACAAATGGGTGCAATTAGTGGCGGTGCAACTGGTGCAGGAGGTGAGGCTCCAAAACTATTAATTCGCGTGTCAAAGGATCAGCAAGTTTGGATTGATACCTATCAAAATTCTTTTGATGAACCAGATCAGCATTATCTAGTTAAATTCCCTCGAAATAAGCGTAGTGCAATAGATTGCGACATATTGAGAGCAGAATATCATTTTTATCATGTCCTGAATGAACTTGGATTTACAACAATTGAAACTTCTCAGATGAAGCTGATTGAAGGTCAGAAATACCCTTCGTTATGGTTGCCGAGATTTGACACAGAGTGGCGTAATCAACAATGGCATCGACTCGGGCTTGAGTCAGTTTATTCCGTATTGAATAAAACATCAGGGAGCCATTTGAATCATTTTGAGGTCATAGACACGCTTTGTACCTTATTAAAATCGGTGGACAAAAACTTTGATTCTTCGCAATTCGTTTGTGAGTGGTTACAAAGGGATTTGCTGAATATCATTTTTGGTAACTCAGATAATCACGGCCGTAATACGTCATTCTTAAAAAAATCAGGACGAATATTTCTTGCTCCAATTTACGACTTTGCCCCAATGAAAGCCGATCCAGAAGTTGTCACGAGATCAACAACATGGGGAAGTCCGTATGAAGAAGGAGGGGAATACCGCTGGGAAAGTATTAGCCGAAATCTTGCACATTGGTGTGAACCACAAATATCTTTAAGTACATTGAAAACATTGGCGAGCAAACTTATTGGTCTCAAACAGCAATTAATCAATAAAGGTGTTCCCCAAACGATTATAGATATGCCAGGTCTAGGATATGACTTTATTGAAGCCAAATTGAGTCGATGGGAGCTATTATGAAAAAGGAAAATCAGCCACTTGACCGTCAGCAATTGCTCATTGATTTATATACGCAATATTTATTCGGTAAAATTACCTTGGGGCAACTGCTGAACCACTTGCGCAAAAATGTATTGGGGCTATCTCAAGAAAAATATGCAACAATGGTTGGAATCAGTCGGCGTACTTTAACCGACATTGAACAGGACAAAGGTCAACTGACTCAGGTCGTGTTAGATAAGGTGTTTAAACCACTTGGCTTAAAAGCTGGCCTCGTACCGACACATGAGCATATCGTTCACAAGATTATTCAGCCATCTAGTGATTAAAAGCTTAAGATTGAAGCTATTTTGACCATCTAGGCAGGACACTATGGAAAAAATGGTCACGCTGTGCATCAAGTTATTAGGCGATAAACTCAGTTCAAGGAATTTTGACAGTCAATTCAACGAGATTGATCTGCCTGAGAACAAAAAACAATCGAATACAGCGAGTTTACAGTGGGGATTGAAAACCCCCTCTAATAAGATGCCGGTAAAGATTTATGCGTGTAAACCCACATTTGTACAAAACTGGAAGCTACGACAGATCAAAGGGTGTTTTAACCAAGGCTGACTATGTGTACATGCGCGATCTACTAGAGACCGTGCTAGAACAACTGCAAAATTCAGAATTAGATAACGATAAAGAAATAGATCAGCTCAAACAGTTTTTTATCAAGTTAGATCATCACATCGATAGGCTGCGCGCGTAGATTTCGGCATAACGTATATTATGTTCATTGGCGTAGTCAGCAGCGTGAATATAATTGTGCAGATTCACCATGCTGATCTGTGGCACCAACTGAGTTGCGTAGGCCACAACCTCAGGTACTCCATTTAACTTATGTTTACCTAAAATCTAGTTTATAAATTATTTTTACAATAGACCTTGTATCTTGGAGGTTGTAGTGATTAGCTTCCACTATATGCAAATTGTAGAGTTTGTAATAGACCTAAGACTTTTAGTCTGTGCAAGAGATAAAACCTACAATTTGCCCTAACCACTTG
>NZ_MVOM01000016.1:0-68614 GCF_002018895.1 Acinetobacter sp. MF4640
TTCTTGACTCAAGCATTAATGCAGTACGATCTTCAAAGTTAAGATGATGGTATGACAATTTTATATACTCCATAAACCCTTTAAATTAATTAGGTGGTTTATGTCGCACTTCAAGTTTTACTCTGCCGGTTCTTGGTAATTTCGCTGTTAATACACCATTTTGTAGTTCTCGAACATAGAACCAATCCTCATGTAACGAGGAATTGTAGTTGTATAAGTGCGCTATAGTTGGGTGGTTTTTTAAGAAAGACTCAAAGCCATTTTTAATATGTAATCCACCAGTTAAAATTGACTTTGTTTGACCATTTCCAATCGGTTGAGTGGCAAACTCACCATCAATAATATGTTTTAAAGCTCTCTTAGATAAATAATATTTTTTCCCGTTTACTGCATCAAATTCTAAAGTCATAGTTAATATAAAGGGCTGAATAATCAGCCCTTTATACTACAAATTTGATTAAATTAACAACACATTAAAGCGCTGCAATTTGCTCCATATTCGCTTTAATTTTCGCTAACTGGTCAGCAAACTCAGCAAGTTTCACTTTCTCACCTTCAACTACAGCCGCAGGTGCTTTAGCCACAAAACCTTCATTAGAAAGTTTGCCTGCAATGACGTCATGTTGCTTTTGCACTTTGTCCAAGTCTTTCTGTAAACGACCTAATTCTGCTTTCGGGTCAATTAAACCTTTCATAGGAACAAAGACAGACGCATGTCCAACCACAGAGGAAGAAGACAATGGAGGTTGTTCGCCATTCGCCAAGAACGTAATGCTTTCAACTTTCGCCAAGGCTTTAAACAACGCTTCAATACGTGTGATCTGTGCTTTCTCAGCTTCCGTTGTGTTTTGTAGAAGCACTGGTAATAGACGTGCATTACCTAAGCCCATTTCACCACGGATGTTACGTACCGCACCAATCAAACCTTGAAGCCATTGCATATCTGCTTCAGCCTGTTCGTTTACACGCTCAGGGTTAGCAACAGGGTATTGCGCCAGCATGATCGTTTCAGCAGAAATACCAAGTTTCGGTGCAAGCGTCTGCCAAATTTCTTCAGTCAAATACGGCATGATTGGGTGTGCAAGACGTAAAGAGGCTTCCATCACCGCAAGAAGTACACGACGAACTTCAGCTTTACGCTCAACCGATACATTTTCATCGTTCAGAACAGGTTTGGTCAGTTCGACATACCAGTCACAGTATTCATTCCAAATGAACTCGTAAATTGCTTGTGCAGCCAAGTCTAAACGGTAAGTTGCAAAGGCTTGTTGTACCGCAGCTTCGGCTTTTTGCAGACGGCTTACGATCCACTGTTCAGGCAATTCCCAAAGGTCTTGACGAACTTCAGTGCCAATCACTTGCTCTTCACAGTTCATCATCACGAAACGGGTTGCGTTCCAGATTTTGTTGGCAAAGTTACGGTAGCCTTCAACACGCTTCATGTCGAACTTAATGTCACGACCGGTGTTGGCAAGTGCGCAGAATGTGAAACGAACTGCGTCCGTACCATAGGCTTGAATGCCTTCTGGGAACTCTTTACGGGTTGATTTTTCAATCTTCGCCGCTTGTTTCGGGTTCATTAGACCTGTAGTACGTTTTTGTACCAAAGTCTCAAGGTCAACACCGTCAATCAAGTCAAGAGGATCAAGTACGTTGCCCTTAGACTTCGACATTTTTTGACCTTCGCCATCACGGACTAAACCGTGAACATAGACCGTTTTAAACGGAACTTGTGGCGTGCCATCTTCATTTTTCATGAAGTGCATCGTAAACATAATCATACGAGCAACCCAGAAGAAGATGATGTCAAAACCAGTCACCAATACATCCGTTGGGTGGAAGGTATTGAGGAAATAGTTTTCCGCATCGATCGAAGCATCGCCAGTCCAACCAAGAGTTGAGAAGGTCCACAGCGCAGAAGAGAACCATGTATCGAGTACGTCTTCGTCTTGGCTAAGCGTAACATCAGCAGGGATGTTATTTTTCGCACGGACTTCAGCTTCGTCACGACCGACATAGATGTTGCCTTCAGCATCGTACCAAGCAGGGATACGGTGACCCCACCAAAGTTGGCGAGAGATACACCAGTCTTGAATGTTGTTCATCCATGCCATGTACATGTTGCTGTACTGCTCAGGGACAAACTTGATGCGACCGTCTTGAACCGCTTCAATGGCAGGTTGCGCCAATGGTGCAATTTTTACATACCATTGGTCTGTCAATAATGGCTCAACGATCACACCTGAACGATCACCACGAGGTGGTTTCAAGGTGTAAGGTTGAATTTGATCTAACCAACCTTCAGCTTCAGCTTGTTCAACCAGTTTTTTACGTGCTTCAAAACGCTCTAAACCAATATAGTCCGCAGGGGCTGGGATGGTTTTCGAGATTTGCTCACCCGCTTTCGCGATATATTCAAACTCAGCCAACACTTCTGCATTTTTATTGAAGATATTGATAATTGGCAATTCACAACGCTTACCGACTTCATAGTCGTTAAAGTCGTGCGCAGGCGTAATTTTCACACAGCCTGTACCGAACTCTTTATCGACATATTCGTCTTTAACGATTGGAACAGCACGACCTGTAATTGGTAGAATAATGTTCTGACCCACAAGGTGCGTATAGCGTTCATCATCCAGTGCCACAGCAACAGCAGTATCACCGAGCAAGGTTTCAGGACGAGTGGTTGCGACAACAATGTGGTCTTTACCATCATGGGTACGTAAGTTTTTATCTTCAAAGAAGTATTTGAAGTGCCACAGTGAACCTGCTTCTTCTTTATCCGACTCAACTTCGAGGTCAGAAAGCGCAGTTTGCAGTTTTGGATCCCAGTTTACCAGACGTTTGCCACGGTAAATCAAGCCGTCTTCGTGCAGTTTAACGAACACTTCTTTGACCGCATTGGATAAACCTTCATCCATCGTGAAGCGTTCACGCGACCAGTCGACTGATGAACCTAAACGACGGATTTGACGGGTGATGGTGTCGCCTGATTGCTCTTTCCATTCCCAGATTTTTTCGATGAATTTTTCACGACCAAGGTCATGGCGGCTGACACCTTGAGCACCCAACTGACGCTCAACCACCATTTGCGTGGCAATACCCGCATGGTCTGTACCCGGTTGCCATAAGGTGTTTTTACCTGACATACGGTTGTAGCGGGTTAAGGCATCCATAATGGCATTGTTAAAACCATGACCCATGTGCAAGCTACCGGTGACGTTTGGCGGCGGAATCATGATACAAAATGACTCACCTTTTTCAGAGGGCTTGAAATAGCCACGCTCTTCCCAAGTTTGGTACCATTTTTTCTCGATCTCGGTCGGATCGTAAGTTGTAGCGATATTTTGCGCTGAATCAGTCATAGTTCAAACAGTTCAAAAGTAGATAAAAAATTGCATCTATTGTAGCAAAGAAATCGCAAATGGGGGCATGTAAAGCAAATGCGTTGATCTAGCAATTGCGACATGATGCAGAGCGCTTTATGATGTGTCTAACCTAGAGTGCGCTTTGTTCGCAGTAAAAATCAAAAAAAGGGGGGATCATTATGACTTATCAAATATCATTAAAATTAAAACCTGAAACTCACCAACGCTTTGCTCACATTCATCAACAGCTTAATGCTGGCGAAAGCCAAAGTCTTGCCAAACCCTTGGGTGAGGTTTTAGCGGATATTTCATGTGAAGTGATTGATCAAGTCTTTGGCGATCTTGCACGCTTGTCTACCTCAGGCGATGGGGAGTCTGAGAAAATTATTCAGCACATTGTGGACACGATGCGTAAGTATATGCCGTGGTCCGTGTCTTTTTTTTCAAATGACCGTTTAATTCCAATGGTGAATTATCTAGAGCAAATGATGTATGACACCGAGAGCACACATTTTTTAAGCTATCCGGTCGAAAAAACCTTAGTCACCGAACTTTTGGGTTGTGCGGAACAGATGGAAAAGGGCAATAACAGTTATGTTGCTCCAGCTTTGAAGGTGTTTACGCAAATAGTCGATCAAGGGGTGACCAGTCTGGTTCGCGAACCCAAAAAGATGCTTAAATTTAATCTGGTGGTCGATAAAACACTGAATGGGGTAATTAACTTGACGACCCAGTTGGGCTATAAACGTTTTGATAAATTAGGGCGTATCTATGATGCGCAGATGATGAGTCAATATTTCGATCATTTCCTGACTTTTTTAAATGATCAATCTGCAAATAAAACTTCGGTATGAGGCAATAAGGACATGGCACAGTTAAACAGTTTAGACGCTAAAGTGGTATGGATTACGGGGGCATCTTCAGGGTTAGGAGAAGCACTAGCCAAAGAATGTGCTTTACAGGGGGCAGAGGTGGTCCTCACGGCAAGACGTTTTGACGAACTCGAAAAAGTTCGTGTCGGGCTGCTCAATCCAGATCAACATATTTCCATTTGTGCCGATATTACCGACGAAGCTCAAGTTCGTCATGCCTATGAGCAAGTGCTACAGAAAAAAGGTCGGATTGACTGGTTAATTAATAATGCGGGTTTAAGCCAACGTGCCTTGATTGCTGACACCAGCATGCAGACTGAACGTGCGATTATGGAAGTGGATTATTTCTCACAAGTGTTTTTAACCAAAACCGTTCTGCCGACATTTTTAGCGCAAAAATCTGGCCGTATTGCTTTTGTTTCGAGTGTTGCGGGGTTGTTGGGGACGCAGTACCGCGCCAGCTATTCAGCAGCCAAGGCTGCCATTCATATGTGGGCAAATAGCCTGCGTGCCGAAGTGGCCAATGAGGGTGTGGACGTATCGGTGATTTTCCCAGGCTTTGTTAAAACCAATGTTTCGTTTAATGCTTTAAATGGCGAGGGTAAACCACAGGGTCATCAAGACGAAGCGATTGAAAATGGTTTAGAACCCGATATTTTTGCGCAAACGGTGGTGAGTGCTTTGCTTAAAGGTGAAGAATACATCGTAGTCGGTGGACGTAAGGAGAAAATGGGTGTTCTGGTGTCTCGTTTATCGCCTACAACGTTGTATAAAATGATTCGTAAGATGAAAGTGAAGTAAATTTAAAAAGGCAGGAGGAACGTCACTTCCACCTGCCTTGTGGGATCATGATGTTCCCATATCCCATCCCCCCATGCATTGATAGGGGAGCCGCACTGCACTACTTACTGATTTTATTTAAATAGTTTAAGAACATTCCGCATTTTTCCCACGCACTTGCCAAGACATACAACGCACACCACCGCTCATATGACAGACATTAGCAGACTGTACTGGAACAACAGTACGTTTGGTTATGCTACGAATTTGCTGTAACGCGACAGCATCCTCTTTAATGCCAAACTGTGGGAAGTAAATCCGTTCAGGCGTCACCAGCATATTGGTGTATAAGCCACATGCAGAACCAAATTTTTCATCGTAGATTTCGCTGCCATCATAAGGGGGGATGATTTCACGAATTTTAACATTCGGAATGCTGCGCTTTAAATCGGCTTTAAGTTGCTTGGCATAGTCGGGATGGGTAAGCGTTAATCACCAAGGTATTTTGGTCGACAAAGCTGACCACACCATCGGCATGTTCCAAGCCCCCTTGTTCATCGGCCTCAATGAAGGCAATCTGCTTTGCACCTGTTAGAGCCATGAGTTTCTTACGGGCTTCGCTTTCGGTGAGCTTGTTATCCGCTAGGAATTTGGTGCTGAGGACGAGATTGCCATAACCATTTTCAACCCAGTTTCCGCCATCATTCAATAGCTTGCTTTGAGTAAACTGTAAGCCTGCTTTTTGACTATAGTATTTAAACTCATCTTGCACTTCATCAGAAATGGTCTGACCTTTTTTAGCGCCACCTTGTCCTGCGGCAGTGTAGCGGAACATGACGGGTTGAGCTGGATTAGCGCTGCTGAAGTCGTGCATCCAAATGTCATGCATCGGTGCGATTGCCACATGCTTTTTGCCCAAGGCTTTGACATAGTCGGGGTAGAGGCCTTTGTCCGTCAGAACAACGACATTGTCTCCATTTTTAATAATTTTTTTTGCATAATCGACGTGAAAATCAAAAATACTATCAATCATTTTTGCATAGTAAGCATCATTACTTTGAGGCGATGCCAGTACAATTAATTCAGCTTTGGCTACAAGTGGAATCATGCTGAGTACAGCCATACTTATTTTCAGGGTTAAAGATTTCATTATCTGTGACCTATTTATAGTGTAGGTAATGTCCATTTTTATTGTGTTCAGTGGAGAGAATTATGCTCTAGTGAGCAATCTGCCATCCGAATGTACGATAGAAGGTGAGGGAGCATGAGCTATTTTGAATGTTCATGCTGTTTGAGTTTAGTGAATGGATGATTGGTCAATAGTCGCTGTTTAAGGACTTTGAATGGCGGTCCCATAAGCAAAGACTTCGACCATACCACCTTGCATGCCCATTTCGGTAGTCGCCAGTCTTATGCAAGCGATATGCGTTGCGCCGTGTTTTTCCGCTTCAAGTTTGAGTCGGACAATCGCTTCGCGACGGGCACGATCGACGACACTTTCATAGCTGGTGAGTCTACCCCCAAAAAAGTTTTGCACGGTCGCCAATACATATTTGAAATAGTCATGAGAAATCACAACATTGCTGCTGATCATGTGCCCAGACTGTTCGAAGCTTACTTTGCGTAAATTACCCACGGTAATGTAGGCAAGACGCTTCTCATTCTGTTCAAGCTCCGCCAAATGTTTACGTTCATTGTAGCGACCAAAGCCAAAACCGACGCTAAAGAGCACCGCAAAGATCAGCAGTTGGAAAACTAAACTTTCCATTGCTTAGGCCTGTGTTGGAAATGGATCGGGGAGATGGTTGTGTAACGGTGTGACACGGACTGCAGTGCCATAAACAAATAACTCAGAGGCACCTTGGGCAATATTTGAGGTTGAAAAACGAATACCTACAATGGCATTGGCCCCTAAGCCTTGTGCTTTTGCAATCATACGATTCATGGCTTCTTGGCGGGATTCTTCTAAAAGCTCAGTATAGGCAGTGAGTTCACCACCGACAATATTTTTTAACCCTGCCAAAAAGTCGCGCCCGACATGTTTACTTCGAACCGTACTGCCATAGACCACATCCAGTTGTTGAGAAATGGTATGTCCAGGAACAGACTCAAGGTTACTTAAAAGCATAATGTTCAATATTCAAATGATTTGATTATCTTTGAAGATAGGAAAAAGCCCAGCAAAAAGCAATAAAAAAGCCCACCGGAGTGAGCTTTTCATAGTGCAAACTTTAGTTTGCTGTTTTGTTGTATTTCACATCTGAAGATGAAGGTTGTTTCACCACTTGATCAGACGTATTGGCTTTTACGCCGCCACCGAGGGTTTTATACACTTCAACTTGGTTGTTTAAGTTTGCTTGTTCAAGCAATAACAACCCTTGTTCCGCCGAGTACGATGTACGCTGTGCATCAAGTACAGTCAGGTAGTTATCGATACCTGCACGAAAACGGGCCGTTGAAAGCTTATAGGTGGTGTTGGTTGCATCTACCAGACGACGTTGCGCTGCTAGACGGTCACCAATATTTTCACGTACTGCCAAGGCATCATTCACTTCACGGAAAGCGGTTTGAATGGTTTTTTCATAATCTGACAACGCAATTTTTTGGTCAGTTTCTGAAATCTTCACATTGGCACGACGTGTACCCCAGTCAAAGATTGGAATATCCAAGCTTGGGCCAAGTGACCATACAAAGGCACCTGATTTAAACAAATCGCTTAAATCTGTCGATGCATAACCTGCCGTACCCGTTAAGCTGATAGTTGGGTACAACTGTGCTTTTGCCGCACCAATGTTGGCACCCGCAGCAGACAATTGATATTCCGCAGCACGGACATCAGGACGGTTATTTAACAAGTCGCTTGGCAAGCCCGCTGTCAACGCCGTACTTTGGGTAATGCGTTTCACAGGTTGAGGAGACAATAAATTTGCAGGAACAGGCTGACCCACCAGTAGGTTGAGTAAGTTCTGTGCTTGTGCAAGTTGAGTCTTGTAGTTCGCAACGTCATTACGCGCAGTTTCAACCGAAATTTGTGCTTGACGTACAGGGACTTCGCTGTCGATACCCACATCAAAACGTTTTTTGTTTAGATTGTACGACTCAAGCTGCGCTTTTAAGGTTTGGTCTGCCAGTTTTAAATTGGCATTAGCAAACGAATAGCTCAGCCATGCTTGCGCAACCTGACCAATCAACGAAATTTGTGTTGCATCACGTGCACTTTGAGTCGCTAAATAGCTGTCTAAAGCATTGTCTTTTAAGCTACGAACACGACCCCAAAAGTCTAACTCATACGCAGTTACGCCAAGGCCAACATTATAGGTTGTCATGGGTTTGTTGCTGCTGAGTGTATCTTGGCGAAGCACACTACCACTTGCACCAATGGTTGGCAGTTGGTTGTTTTCGCTAATTTGATACGCTTGCTGAGCACGTTGAATATTTAAAGTCGCCGTACGGAGGTCACGGTTATTGGCTAGTGCTAACTCGATGACTTGGATTAAACGCTGATCAGCAAAAAAGCCTTTATAGCCTTGTTCTGCAACAGATGGACCTGTCGTTGAACCAATATATCCTGTTGGGATATCCGCTTGAGCGACGGGTTCTGGACCACGCATGCTTTGACATGCAGTCAAAGCAAGCGCAAGTGCAGATACCGCAATGCTACGACCTGAAATAGACCATACTTTTTGCATCACGATGTTTGCTCCTGATTATTTTGTTTCTTAGGTTTGTATTTGAAAATACTACGAATCCAAACAAAGAATACTGGAATGAAGAAAATACCCAACAGTGTAGAACTAATTACACCACCAAGGACACCAAAGCCGACCGAGTGTTGGCTACCTGCACCAGCACCTGTTGAAAGGGCAAGCGGAAGGACACCAAAACCGAATGCAAGGGTGGTCATGATAATTGGGCGTAAACGCATTTTTGCAGCATGAAGGGTTGCATCAAACAAGTCTTCACCTTGTTCTTGCAACTCTTTTGCAAACTCTACGATCAAGATCGCATTTTTCGCAGAAAGACCAATTACGGCAACAATTGCAACTTGGAAGTAGATGTTAAACGATAAGTTTGGATCGCCCTTAATGATCATACCTAACCATGTCAATGCAAATGCACCAAGAATACCGAGTGGTACAACTAGCAATACTGAAACAGGGATAGACCAGCTTTCATACAATGCGGCAAGACATAAGAAGACGATAAGCATCGAAAGAACAAGGAGCGGACCTGTTTGATTGCCCGAATCACGTTCTTCTAAAGATAAACCTGTCCATTCATAGTCGAAACCTTGTAAGCCCATAGACGGTAACTTGCCAATAATTTCTTCCATCGCGAGCATCGCATCACCCGAACTTACGCCCGGTGCTGGAGTACCTTGAATGTTTACAGAAGATACACCGTTATAACGCTCTAGACGTGGTGAACCATAAGTCCATTCGCCTGTTGCAAATGCTGAGAAAGGAACCATTGTGCCGCTACTATTACGTACATACCACTTGTTCAAGTCTTCAGGCATCATACGTGCATTTGCTTCGCCTTGCACATAGACTTTTTTCACACGACCACGGTCTACGAAGTCATTAATATATGAACCACCCCAAGCCATGCTCATGGTTGTATTGATATCCGCAATACTGACACCCATTGCGCCTGCTTGTGCTTGGTCAATACTAATTTGATACTGAGGTGTATCTTCTTGACCATTGGGACGCACACCTGTAAGGCGTTTATCCTGTGCTGCCATACCTAAAATCGCATTACGTGCAGCAATCAGTTTTTCATGACCTTGACCACTCGCATCTTTTAATTGGATGTCAAAACCAGCAGATACACCTAATTCAGGCATTGCAGGTAACTGTAATGGCATGATGTAAGATGCGTCTTTCACAATCATATTCAATGCCATACCACGTTGGATGATGGCACCAATTTGCGACTCAGGTGTCGTACGCTCACTCCAGTCCTTCAGCTTGATAAAGGCAAGACCTGCGTTTTGACCAACACCTGTGAATGAGAAACCAGAAACAGTAAAGATAGACTCTACATGTTCTTTTTCTTTATTCATGAAATAGTCTGTCATTGTGGTGATGACTTTATCGGTACGTTCAAGGCTTGCGCTTGGTGGAAGCTGAACTAAAGTCATGACGACGCCTTGGTCTTCGTCAGGCAAGAATGAGGATGGTAAAGCTTTATATAGGCCAACTAAGCCTGCAATCACCAGTAAATAAACCACACCAGAAAATACTTTATGATGGGTCATACGGTTGACACCACCTTGGTATTTTACGGATAGCTTTTCAAAGCTGCTGTTAAACCAACGGAAGAAACGCGCAAAAATATTATTACTTTCTGCTTTATTCGGATCGTGTTGTTTTAACAAGGTTGCACACAGGGCAGGAGTGAATGTTAATGCCACGATCAGTGACAAAATCATTGCGGTAACTAGCGTAATCGAGAACTGACGGTAAATAACACCCGTTGTGCCTGCAAAGAATGCCATCGGTACGAATACCGCAGTTAATACACTGGTAATACCGACCAAGGCACCAGAAATCTGTTGCATTGATTTTTCGGTCGCAGCTACAGGGTCGAGGTGTTCTTCTTGCATTACCCGTTCGACGTTTTCCACCACAACAATCGCATCATCGACCAGAAGACCAATCCCTAAGACCATCGCAAACATGGTGAGCGTGTTGATTGAGAAACCGAAGATGTTAATGACAGCAAATGTGCCCAATACAACCACTGGAACAGCCAATGTTGGAATAATCGTGGCACGCCAGTTCTGTAAGAATAAGAACATGACAATGAATACCAACACGACAGCTTCAATCAACGTGTGTACAACACTTTCAATCGACAGCTTAATAAACGGTGTGGTGTCATAAGCCAGTTGATCTTTTAAACCATTTGGGTAGTTTTTACGAAGTTCACTCAGGCGCTTTTCTACAGCCGCTGCTGTATCTAGTGCATTTGCACCAGTTGCCAGTTTAATCGCAACACCGCCAGCAGCCTTACCATTAAATTTAGAGTCGAA
Organism: Acinetobacter sp. MF4640; assembly: GCF_002018895.1. Lineage (NCBI taxonomy): Bacteria > Pseudomonadati > Pseudomonadota > Gammaproteobacteria > Moraxellales > Moraxellaceae > Acinetobacter > Acinetobacter sp. MF4640. The sequence goes on from NZ_MVOM01000016.1 coordinate 11,064, forward strand.
CTGATAGTTATCTGAACCGAGTTCAACACGAGCAACATCGCCTAAGCGAACTTGAGCACCTGAGGCTGTATTTTTCAAAAATATATTTCTAAACTGCTCAGGCGTCTGCAACATACTTTGCGCATTGACCGTAGCATTCAGAACTTGTCCCTGAATTGATGGAGCACCACCGAGTTGACCCACAGCAACTTGTGAGTTTTGCGCATTAATGGCAGTTGCAACATCACTTGGAGTAATTTGTAAGCTGGTCATTTTCGCTGGATCAAGCCAAATACGCATCGCGTATGAACCACCAAAAACTTGGACTTCACCCACACCTACAACACGGCTCAGCGGTTCAGAAATGTTTGAGTTTACATAGTCTTTAATGTCGGCAGCAGATAAGCTTCCATCTGGAGAGTAAAATGCAAGAACTTGCATAAAGCTCGCACCAGACTTGGTGACTTTTAGACCTTGACGTTGTACATCTTCAGGTAAAAGCGCCGTTGCCGATTGTAGTTTATTCTGTACTTGAACTTGAGCAATATCAGGATCGATGCCTTGTTCAAAGTTTAAGTTAATAGACGCTTGACCGTTACCCGCACTGTTTGAAGAGATATAACGTAGACCATCCAGACCATTCATTTGTTGTTCAATGATCTGAGTGACTGTGTTTTCAACAGTCTGTGCAGAAGCACCCGGATAAGTTGCAGAGATTGTCACCGAGGGCGGTGAAATCGTCGGATATTGGGCAACCGGCATTTTTGTCAGCGTGATAATACCCGCCAACATAATCACCAGTGCAATCACCCACGCAAAAATGGGGCGATGAATAAAAAATTGAGCCATTCAGTCTACCCCTTATGCGTTTGAAGTAGCTTTTTGTTCAGTTTTCGCACCAGCTTCTGTCTTTTTAGCATCCGTTGTTGGAGCTTGAGGTGCTGCTGCTTTAGGTTGATACGGTTTCGCAACAACTTTCTGTTCAGCTTTAACTTTCGCTATTCCGTCAACAATAACTTTTTCACCTGTTTTAAGGCCTTCAGTTACAATCCAGTCTTGGCCTTGAATACCAACTGTAGTGATTTGACGAGGCTCTACTACGCCTTTGTCATTCACAATCATTGCCATCGCTTGACCTGTTGGTGTGCGAGTCACTGCAATTTGCGGCACTAACATCGCATTCGGGATTACGCCTTGAACGATTTGTGCATTGGCAAACATACCAGGAAGCAACAAGTGATTCGGGTTCGGGAACACCGCACGAATCGTCACTGTCCCTGTATCTGGGTTGACACTGGCATCAGAGAACGCTAAGCGGCCTTCGATTGGATAGTCACTGCCATCTTCAAGTTTCAGTTTCACACGGGTGTTGTTACTGCTGTCTAAGCTACCTTTACTCAATTGTTGACGTAAACGAAGAAGTTCAGAACTAGATTGGTTGATATCAACATAGATTGGGTCTAAACGTTGAATTGTCACCAATGGCTCTGTTTGGTTTGCAGTCACCAAAGCACCCGCAGTAACTGTAGAGCGGTTGGTTTGACCTGAAATTGGTGAGCGTATGGTTGAATAACCTAAGTCCACTTCAGCATTTTTAACTTGAGCACGTGCTGCGGCCACTTGTGCCTCAGCAACCTTTACTTGACCCACTAAGTCGTCATAGTCCTGTTTCGCAACAGCGTTGCTTGAAACCAGTTGCTGATAACGATTTAGTTTGGTTCTGAGTGTGCTTAAATTCGCTTCTTGTTGTAATAATGCTGCTTTGGCATTATCAAATGTTGCGCGGTTGGTACGAGCATCAAGTTCATAAAGTGCTTGACCTTCACGTACATAACTGCCTTCCGCAAACAAACGTTTTAGAATGATTCCACTCGTTTGTGGGCGAACTTCAGAGATTTCAAATGCCGTGGTTCTGCCAGATAACTCTACAGATTGTTCTACATTTTGTGGTTGTGCAACAATGACACCGACTTCAGTAGGTGGCGTTTGTTGAGAAGCGCCAGCTTGCTGCGCATCTTTTGGGTCTTTGCTACAACCAACAAGTGCAATACTCGTTGCTAATGCGCAAGCGGTAAGGGCTGGGGCCCAAAGCTTTGCCGACATCATTGTTCCACCTCGATTAGATTCTTATCTAAAAATAATGTGTATTTAATTGGGTATATCTGCCGCACAAGATGTAAAGCAGTGAAATCCAGATAATACTAATGCTCCAACCTGCGAGAACGTCGGACGGAAAATGTACTCCAAGATAGACCCTTGAAATTCCCATCATCAGCATCCATAAAAGAGCAATGCATACAACATAACGATGTGCAGGAAATGGTCGACTTAAGAAAATGGCAAGACACGCCAAAGTGGCAGCATACATACTGTGCGCACTCGGAAAGGAAGCACCATAGCTCGTTACTAGGTGAAACATTTCTGGTGGGCGTGGTCTTGAAATTAGAAATTTAAGTAGCCAAGCAGAAGCAATACTTCCAACAACGCCTAAACCAATAAAAACAACATCTCTATACTTTTTATACCATGCACGATGGAAACACCATAGAGTGGTTAGAAATAATACAAACGGCATGCCACCGAGTGCTGATAAAAGTATTGCAAGTTTATCTATAGGCTCAGTTCTTAATGTGCTGAAATATTCGACCATCGCCAGATCTAAATCGGTGAGTGGTTGAGTGCTTAGAGCTAATACACTGATTATAAATAAAATAATACCGATAAAAAGCAACAAGTAAGGCATGCTGGAACTCGTGTCATTTCAACCGATTTAAGCGCGGTTATTTACTGGGTTAAAGTGTACTCATCAGTACACTTTAATTCAAGTGTTGATTAATCATGTATAAAATTTTGTTTACAGTGTAACAAGAGCTCAAAATCGGTACAAAATCATTTTGTATGGTGTTTTGTATTGTTCGAACTTTCCTCAACTTCAAGAGGTACTTTCGGTGGCCAAAAGAAGTCACTTGGTCGCGTTAGAAAATGGGTTAAAACCAATTTTGCTAACGGTTTCCACTGTTCAAAACGGACCCGACGTGCGCGTAAAGCCACAATAATCGTGAGGGTAAAACTAACAAATAAGTTCGTCAGACCAATAGCGAGTACCCCGAGGAAAGATACAATAATCAAGCCAATCTCAGGACTACCATTAATATTCATCAGGCCTTGAATGAAGTTTGCTGAAGCAAAGGCAATATGGCGAATATCTAGGGGTAAACCAAAAATATAACCAATGGTTCCCATACTTCCTAACATAATCCCGAACAGAAAATTACCCGCCAACGCACCTAAGTTACGCTCTATATAGCCTGCAAATTTGTCGAGTCGTTCTTGTCGCATGATGGTTTTGAGACGGGGGTGTGCTTTTAAGCGAGGACCAACTTTGCGGTAGACTGCCATATTATCGAAATATCCCGCCAGCAGACCTGACAAAAATAAACACACGCCAGCAATAGCAGCATGGGGAATGGCTAAAGAGGTAAATGGATTCAGGTCGTGTAGTGTTTTGCTGGCTTTTGCATGTGTCATCAGAGGTTCGTGTAGCCCCGTTGCCCAAGCCCATGCAATAAAGGCTGCAACGGGTATGGCAATCGAGATATTTCCCAAAATAGCAATGAACTGGGTACGGATAATATTGATAATCAATGCTGCTAATTCAGCAATTTGCGCTGTTTTTGAACCTTTGCGCTGTTGTACCGTTGCCGCGAGTGCCGCTGCTGTCATCGCTGGTTGCTTTGTTGCTACGGTAAAGTGCAACACATGGATCAACATAAACCCCAATGAGTAGTTCATGCTGTAAACAAAGGCTTGCATGAGCGGTGCCATGATCATCCGTGCAGACAAGATTTTCAGGGTGGCCATGGTAGCAATGATGACACCTGCACCCGCTGCGGACTTATACATGGCTAAAAAGCCTTGTTTGTCTGTACTTACATAGTGTTCGCCCGTTTTACTGGCATTTTCAGTCACCTGTAAAGCAATCAATTCACTATTGGTCGTCAATAAAGAGCGCACACTCCGTTCACTATAAATCGCAGCGGTAATGTCGACCAAGAGCAGACTCACCGCTTCATAGTGTGCTTCGCCTTCTTCTACAATTAAATTGAGCAACAGTTCGACGCGGTCTAAGCATTGCTCAAGTAAGGAAATCAGATAAGTTAAACTGACACTGACCCCAATACGTTTGGTCGCACGACGAATTTTCAATACCACATCACGACACTGCTCAATCATGACCAGTGCTTGAGAGGCGTCGGGTGGGGCAACCACACTCGAGGTTTCAGCTTCTTGATGTGCCTTTTTATACTGTTGAATGAACTCGATAATTTCGCGGTTCTGCACTAAAAAAGGCGATTCATATTCGGTCAGCTCAGGATGCGCATTAATAAACTCCGGATATAAACCAATACCACTAATCCGATAAGACAGCACCGTAATGGCTTTAATCACTTCACTGCGAATTTTGACTTTTTCTTTTTGATTGGCATGCCCGTGATTGAGCAGGTTCAACAGTTGTAGCCAGTCACTGTCTCGGATGTTATCGAGCCAATATTTATCACTTCGGTTGCGGAAAACGCGACGGACTAAATCTTGTAGTTGAGTTTTGTCATTAATCAGCGGGAGAAAATGTGCCCCTAAACGCTGCGACAATTGATTCCAAAACCCATCTAAAGACAAGATGCCTGTATCGGCATAAAGACTGGTTTGTTTATATTGGGAAATAAGCCGCAGCACAAAGCTTTGTAAGGTCGATGCGGCATCGGGAGTGATGAGTAATGCTTGAATGAGCGCTTGAAATTTTTGATGGATTTCATCGGTTTGATACGCATCTATTGGACGAATACGCTCCACCAACTCAATTAAAAGTTGATCATTTAAAACAGCTTGAGGTTGCTCAAGCTGTTGCTGCATTTGAGAGAAAAGATCATTAAATTTTATATGCATAGGCAAGTTAAAAACATTTTAAAGCATCATTTGTTATTGAATTCGATGTAAAGCCAGTTGGGTTAGATTGACCAGTGCTTGACGATATTGGCTGTCAGGTAAAGCCTGTAATGCTTGAAGTGCGGCTTCGGTTTCTTCATGCGCCCGTTGTCGACAGTAATCTAGTGCGCCAGAACTGTTTACGATAGCAATGACTTGATCAAGATCTGTTGTTCCACCTGTCGCAATACTTCGACGAACAATGTCATGTTCTTCACCCGTTGTATTTTTCAATGCTGAGATTAACGGCAAAGTCGGTTTGCCTTCCATTAAATCATCGCCAATATTTTTACCTAATGTTTCAGCATCTGAGGTGTAATCCAAAATATCATCAATGATTTGAAAGGCATTGCCAAAGTGGCCTGCAAATAAACGTAGTGGTTCACGGTACTGCGGTGTGCCTGAAAGAATGGCAGCCCCTTCAGTTGCCAGTTCAAATAAACGTGACGTTTTACCGTGAATAATATCTAAATAAGTTTGTTCTGTGGTTTCAGGTTGGTGCTGTGCTTGAAGTTGTAGCACTTCACCTTCGGCAATTTCACAAGTCCCTGTAGAAAAATCTTTGAGTAAGGTCATATCGCCAAGATCGACCAACAGGTCAAAAGCACGTGAAATCAGAAAGTCACCCACCAGTACAGCGGTCTGATTGTTCCAAGTCGCGTTGGCCGTTGGGCGACCACGTCGTAAGCCAGATTCATCGACCACATCATCATGGACTAAGGTTGCGGTATGCAGCATTTCAATGATGGCAGCAAGTTTGCGCTGGCGCTCCAAATCTTCTGCACCACAGGCTTTAGCAGCCAATAAACACATAATGGGACGCATGCGTTTACCACCTGCTTCAACCACATGTTTACTCACCGCCATGACTAATGCCACTTTAGAGGTAATGCCTTCATTAATAAATGTGTCCATCGTGGCAAAGTCTTGAGCTACAGGGGCGAGAATATCTTGCTTAAAGTCGATGGTCATTTGAAGAGCGGCCTCATCTATATAAAGTGATAAAAATCAGCATTACCAGTATTGTGTAAATAGGGATACCTGTCTAAATGATTCATTTCAATCATAAATAAGACTCGCTAGTGTGCGAGGTTATATTTTACGAAAGACAGTTCCTTATTTCCCCAATGTATAAGCGTACTGCATTTGTAGGCTTATTTACATTTTAAAAAATCAATTCATCCATACTATAGCGGATTGATTTTAAAAATCTATTTCATTGTAAGCAAAGTCAAGCAAGAGTTGAACTGTAATTTGTTGATTGAGTTTTTCTCGATTATTAAATAATCGTTAATTTAGTCTAATAAGTTCGGCAAATCTCTTGTTGTTTGAGTCAATATCACTTAAAATCCTTGCCCTTGATTAACCCCAGTGGCGTTCGTATTAAGATCGATATCTTCCTTTATCGGCACGACGACACGGGCATGTTTGGAGTACATTATGTACGCAGTAATCCAAAGCGGTGGTAAACAGCACCGTGTTGTAGAGGGTGAAACCCTTAAAGTTGAATTGTTGAAAGCTGAAACTGGCGCAACTATTACGTTTGATGACGTATTAATGCTAGTAAATGGCGACAGCATTCAAATCGGTGCTCCAGTTGTTGCTGGTGCTACTGTAACTGCTGAAGTAGTTAGCCATGGTCGTCACGACAAAATCCGTATTGTAAAAATGCGTCGTCGTAAACACTACCGTAAACAACAAGGTCACCGTCAATGGTTCACTGAGTTGAAAATTACAGCTATTTCAGGCTAATCACGAGGAGTAATGAGACATGGCAACTAAAAAAGCCGGTGGTTCGACTAAGAACGGTCGTGATTCGAACCCTAAAATGCTTGGTGTTAAAATTTACGGTGGTCAATCTGTGACTGCTGGTAACATCATCGTTCGTCAACGTGGTACAGAATTCCACGCAGGTCAAAACGTTGGTATGGGCCGTGACCATACTTTGTTTGCAACCGCTGACGGCGTAGTAAAATTCGAAGTGAAAGGTCAGTTTGGCCGTCGCTACGTAACTGTTGAAGCGTAAGTTTTAATAGTAAAAAAACCCACAGTTTTGTGGGTTTTTTTTCGTCTATTCATATGGTTAGCTTATTTTTCTTGTGTTTTTGTATTTTGAGATAAAGCACTAAATAACAATAAATAGTGATGTGCATCACAAAAAATAGGAGTGTAATAAAAAAACAAAACTAAAAGAAAGGCAGACAGATATGAACAAAATAGATACAAATGTCTTGGGCAATCCAGACAGCCAGATAACGAAAGTCTCTGGTCAGAACTTAAAACAATAACATACTCATATTAGTACTGCAGTTTCTGCTGCAATGAATCTACAAACACTTAAGCCAAACCATTGTCTACAAATAAGCCAAACCATTGTCTACAAAGGTTTGCTATGAACGTGCTTGTTTTAAGTGCGATTTTAATGACAGCGAATACAAATGTTTTTGCAAGTTCGTGTAATTCTAATCAAGACACAGGTAGTTGTCCCGGAAGTGGAATACCAGGACCCGCAGGACCTGCAGGGGCTGATGGTGATAGTGCTTATCAGGTAGCTGTGAACAACGGTTTTATAGATACAGAGGAGGCATGGTTAGAGAGTTTGCAAGGAACAAATGGTGTGGATGGCATTAACGGAACCAACGGACTTGATGGTGTGAAAGGAGATACTGGAGCAACAGGTGCAACTGGAGCGACAGGATATAATGCTTATCAAGTTGCGCAGGTTAATGGTTTTGACGGTACCATTACTGAATGGCTCGCGAGCTTAAAAGGCGATATGGGTAATACAGGGATGACAGGTGCAACAGGTTTTAGTGCTTATGATGTTGCAGTTGGTAATGGCTTTGAGGGTAGCATTACTCAATGGTTGGCCAGCCTTAAAGGTACAAACGGTACTAATGGTATTTCTAAAGAAGTGATGGATGCTGCTGACACCTACATCCTGAATGAAGCAAAAACTTATGTGAACCAAGTTGGGCAACAAACTCTCAACCAAGCAAATGCTTATACCGATAGCCGTGTAAATGCCTTGAACAGAGACATGCGAAAACTTGAAGATCGAACCTATGCAGCAGTAGCATCAAGTATCACAATAGCATCTTTACCGCAACTGACAGATGCTGGCTACAATATGTTTAGTGCCGGCGTGGGTACATGGGAAGGTGAGCAAGGTTATGCTTTTGGTCTCAGCGGTGTGACTGAAAGTAACAAATATGTATACAAAGTAGCTGTGACAACCAATAGTGAAGGTGATTTCGGTGCAGGTGCAGCAATTGGTTGGCAATGGAAATGACAGTGATAATTCTTAACCTCAGTTAGAAAAGCCTCTGCACATTCAGAGGCTTTTCTATATGTAAAGAGCACATCTGATCTTCATCATGATGGATATTTCACAACATTAAGCACCAATAAATATACAAATCTTCTTATATTCTCAATTATTAGCCATAAAATTTGATTTAAGATAGCTCATCTAACAAATTGCGACTGCGCAAATTATAAAAGGTGAGATTATGAAAATGCTTCGTAAGACTTTATGTGCAATGACAGTAGGTGTAGTAACACTTGGCCCTGTTATGAGCAGTACAGTATTTGCAGCTCCGGTTGCAGCATCGGAGCAACAAGCGACGACGAGTTTAGTGAAACAGTTGAGTGGTATTCAAAGTATCAGTTCTAACTTTGAGCAAACCACCAAAGTCACAAATTCATCTAAAGCACCGAAGAAACAAGGTTTATCTGCCCAGCACATGAATCAGACCTTTAAAGGGGTGATGAAAGTTGAGCGTCCAGGGAAATTCTATTGGGAAACCACAAGCCCTGCGAAACAAACTATTGTAACTTCGGGTAAAACGGTATGGATTTATGATCCAGACTTACAGCAAGCGGTTCGTCAAACTTTAGATGAACAGGTGGCGAATACACCTGCACTATTATTGTCGGGGAATACGGAACAGATTCGTAAGTCATACCGTATTACGCAACCAAATCAGAGCAAAACCTATTATACCTTGTACCCAAAAAGCGATGATGGTGCATTTCAAAGCTTAACGATTAGTTTTGGTGCGAAAAATGCACCAACGCTAATGATCTTAGAGGATTCTTTGGGACAAACAACCTATGTACGTTTTAATAACACCAAGGTAAATACCAATATTCCAGCTTCAACCTTTAATTTTACTCCGCCTAAAGGCACAGACATTATTGACCAATAAAATGAGTCTGTTGTTTAAAACTACCTTCGGGTGGTTTTTTATTAGATCAAGTTCAGTTACATAACGTGGTGGGAAGTTATGGCTGTGCTTTGTATAGTCTGTGCTATTGAATACTTAACTGTGGGTAAATCATGATATTACTTCATAACAATAAAATTGGATCTGTCTTCGCAATGATGTTGTGCGTTGGATTGCTCAGCGCATGCCAGCCACAAAATGACAGTAACGCTGCAAAAAATGAAGAGACAGCTAAACCAGCTCAAGTCGTAAAGACCTTGCCACTGATTGAGGCGAAAGTTCGACCATTACAATTGGCGCGTTCTATTGCTTGTGATGAAGAAGGGTGCACCAAATACCAGTTGTACAGCTTGGACACCAATGTCCCATGGATCAATCAATATTTTGATGAGCGGATGAAAAAAGCCAATCCTGTGGCGTTTGAAAGCTCAAAGCAAGCAAAGCCACAAATCGAAGAAAACATGCTCAGTGAAACTTTGTCTGATGTCCGTTATGTGGCGCAGCGTGGAAAATATGCTGATTTTGTTTTGATGTCTTATCACTACCCAGCGCGTGCCGCACATGGCATGTATCACAACGAATACATCACCTTAGATTTGGCAACGAAAAAACGGGTTGCGCTGAATGACATTGTGGTGGACAAGACAGAGTCTCAATTATTAGATGCATTGTATAGTGCCAATAGCATGTGGCTGTCCGATCATAATATTTCACGCGAGCAATTGAAGCTGACCGATAATTATTATATGAGTGCCAAAGGTGTGGTGTTTGTCTATCCCTTATACGAATTAGCGTCTTATGCAGAAGGGATGTCTGAATTGGTTTTACCGTATCAACAAGCCAACGGCTTAATTAAGGCGGAATATTTGCCGAGTTTTGTCGATTATGCAGCTGAACGAGAAAAAGCGAGCAAAGAAAAGCCATGAAAATTGCTGTAATAAGCCACAGCTAGTGATCGCGTGACTGTATTTTTCGGCTTGAAGCGCTTACACTATAGCCAGTTTTTTTCTTTGCAAAAGATTGGCTATGATCGACCCGAAATTACTCAGAAATAATATTGAGGCTGTAAATTTAGCCTTAGCAAAACGTGGTGTACAACTGAATGTTGAAGAATGGGCATCACTAGAAGCTCGCCGTAAAGAGATTCAATCCAAAACTGAATCTCTTCAGGCTGAACGTAATTCGGGTGCAAAACAAGTTGGCCAAATTAAAAAAGCTGGTGGTGATGCATCTGAAATTATGACGCGCATGTCAGCGATTGGTGATGAAATCAAAGCCGCGGAAGTCGCTTTGTCTGAATTACAAGCTGAACTTGAAGCAAAATCACTCAGCATTCCAAACTTGCCAGATGAGTCTGTTCCTGAAGGAAAAGACGAAAGCGATAACGTGGAAATCCTCACATGGGGTACGCCGCGTACGTTTGACTTCGAAATTAAAGATCATACTGACTTAGGTGAGTGGATGGGCGGTCTTGAGTTTGAAACTGCGACCAAATTGACAGGTTCTCGTTTCAGTGTGCTCAAAGGGCCACTTGCCCGTCTACAACGTGCGATTACCCAGTTCATGTTGAATACGCATACTTTGGAAAATGGTTATACCGAAGCTTACGTGCCGTATTTAGTTAATGCTGACTCACTCCGTGGTACAGGCCAATTGCCTAAATTTGAAGAAGATTTATTCAAATTACAAGGTGAAAAAGAGTATTACCTCATTCCAACTGCGGAAGTTCCTGTAACCAACTTCGTGCGTGATGAAATTATTGATGCAGACCGTTTACCATTAAAATATGCAGCGCATACGCCATGTTTCCGTAGTGAAGCAGGTTCATATGGTCGTGATACGCGTGGCTTGATTCGTCAACACCAATTCGACAAAGTTGAAATGGTGCAAATTGTTAAACCAGAAGACTCAATGCAAGCGCTTGAAGAGCTTACAGGTCATGCTGAAGGGATCTTGAAAGCACTTGGTTTACCGTACCGTAAGATCATTCTTTGTGGTGGTGATATGGGCTTTGGTGCAACTAAAACTTACGACCTTGAAGTTTGGGTACCAAGTCAAAATACGTACCGCGAAATTTCTTCATGTTCAAACATGGGTGACTTCCAAGCGCGTCGTATGAAAGCACGCTACCGTGCAGACCAAAAGAAAACTGAATTTGTACATACGCTGAATGGTTCAGGTTTGGCTGTGGGCCGTACTTTACTTGCGGTCATGGAAAACTACCAACGTGCTGATGGTTCGATTGAAATTCCGACCGTGCTTCGTCCTTATATGGGCGGCGCTGAGTACATTGACTAATAAAGTCGATGTACTGCACAGTTTTGTGCACAATAATTGCTTTAAGACAGTCAGATAAAACTCATTGAGGTCGTGTGTGGATATTTTTCCAATCTCTTTAAAGTTGCAACAGCAACCTTGTCTGATTGTCGGTGGTGGGCATATTGCTTACCGTAAGGCAGTGTTGTTACATAAAGCAGGAGCGGTGATTCATATCATTGCTCCTGATATTGATGCAAATTTATTGCAACTGGTTGAAGAAAGCCAAGGGCAATATATCCAAGCGTTATATCCTGCGCAGATTCAACTCAATGACTATCGTTTAGTGATTGCTGCAACAGATGATTATGCGGTGAATACTCAAGTCTTTGAGGACTGTGAAGCGCTGAAAATACTGGTCAACAGTGTGGATGATCCACCGCATTGCCGCTTTATGGTTCCTGCCATTGTCGACCGTTCGCCTTTGGTGATTTCAGTTGCCAGCAATGGGACATCTCCCGTGTTATCTCGCCAAATTCGTACCCAGCTTGAAACCAGTATTCCACATGGCATGGGTAAGCTGGCTGAGTTTTCAGGAAAATGGCGTGCAGCGGTGAAAGCGAAGATTTCCAATCCTGACGAGCGCCGTGTTTTTTGGGAAGACTTATATGCAAGTCCCCTGAAAGAACAGGTTTTTCATGACAATCTTACAGAAGCAGATCGTTTAATCGAGCAAGCTCTGTTGGAGTGGAAAACGCCGAAAGGTGAGGTATATTTGGTTGGTGCAGGTCCAGGTGATCCTGAGTTGCTGACCCTCAAAGCATTGCGTTTGATGCAACAAGCCGATGTGGTGATTTATGATCGTTTGGTTTCTCCTGCGATTATGGAACTCTGCCGTCGCGATGCAACAAAAATTTATGTGGGTAAAGCCCGTTCTAACCATGCTGTACCGCAAGAAGGCATCAATGCCTTACTAGTGGAATATGCCTCAAAAGGTCAACGTGTTTGCCGTTTAAAAGGCGGCGATCCTTTCATCTTTGGTCGTGGTGGTGAAGAAATTCAAGAACTTTTTGCCGCGGGTGTACCATTTCAAGTGGTGCCAGGGATTACTGCCGCTTCAGGGTGTTCGGCTTATGCAGGCATTCCGTTGACACATCGCGATTATGCACAAAGCGTGCGTTTCCTTACGGGGCATTTAAAAGAAGGTTCGCCTGAGTTACCGTGGGATGAGTTGGTTTATCAAAATCAAACACTTGTGCTGTACATGGGCTTGGTTGGTTTAGAAAAAATTTGTGAAAAGTTAATTGAGCATGGGCAGCGCCCAGACATGCCCGTTGCTTTGATCTCGAAAGGTACCACGCCAGAACAAAAAGTGCTGGTCGGAACCTTAGCGGATATTGCATCAAAAGTTGAAAAAAATCATATTCAAGCGCCTACATTGACCATTATTGGTGATGTAGTAAGCTTGCGTGAACAATTACAGTGGCAAGATTAACTTTTGCCATATTGAAAGAGTAGAGAAAAGCTGTGATCCATGTTGTTTTATACGAGCCCGAAATTCCTGCAAACACAGGCAATATCATTCGTTTATGTGCCAATACTGGAGCGCAGCTGCATTTGGTTAAGCCTCTCGGCTTTGAACTGGATGATAAAAAACTTAAACGTGCAGGTTTGGACTACCACGAGTGGGCGCGCATGCAAATTTGGGAAACATTCGATGAGTGTTTAGCAAATTTAGCCCTAAAAGGTGTCGATATAAACGCGATTTATCCTCTAACCACCAAAGGAACGGAAACGCCGCATACTTCGGATTTGAATCGCCCCGTGGCTTTACTCATGGGACCTGAGACGCGTGGTCTGCCTGAGCAGATTCGTATGTTGTTTCCAAAAGAGCATTGGATTCGTCTACCTATGGCTGAAAACTCGCGCAGTTTGAATTTATCCAATGCGACCGCCGTGATTGTGTATGAAGCATGGCGTCAGCAGGGTTTTAAGCCTTTAGCCTAATCAAATTGCTGTAACAGAGCCCGCTTAAGCGGGCTCTGTTTTTTCTAGCTTTTGATCGAATCCAGCTCTGGATTTTAAAACTTTAAGCATATTGGCTTCGACCCAATCTTTCATTTGATAGGTATTTTGAGCAAAGTCTTTGCCAATCTCGGTTAACGCATATTCCACGCGAATCACATTGTCTTCATGAATGGTTCGCGTCAAAAAACCATCGCGCTCTAAGATCTTTAATTTTTGTGACAGCACTTTAGGGGAAATACCTAAAACATTTTTCTTGAGCTCATTAAAATGTTGCGACTCTTGATCCAGCGTATACACAATCAATAAAATCCACTTGTCTGCAAATTTTTCAAAAAAAAGACGAGCAGGACAATCTGGATGAAAAATATTAAATTTCATTGGCTTATTCATTTTTAACCATGCTCCTTTTACGTTCTATCTTCATTTGAAACAATCAATCAGACCAGTTACCAGGTGGTAACTAATTGATACTAGGTTTCATAAGTGTATCATGAATACAGACTTAATGCAGCGCTGTCATCAGACTACGCTTTCGCAAGATATTGGCAATTGGATGGATCACATGATGAAAGTTTCAGAGGCTGTTGTTTTTATTACGGGTGCAAATCGTGGTTTAGGACTTGCCATCGCTCGAGAGGCACGTCGTCAGGGTGCTAGGAAGATCTATGTGGGTATGCGCCAGATCGGTAACTTTCAGGAAGAAGGGCTTACCCCGATTCAACTCGATGTAAATGATGAAGCATCTATTCAGCAGGCAGCAGAACAGTGCGCAGATACCACGATTCTTGTGAATAATGCGGGCATTGCGCTTTTGAATGAGCATCCTATCGATGCCAGTATTATCACGACTACGCAAAAGATTTTGGAAACCAATTTGTTGGGCTTGATGCGAGTGACGCAAATTTTTGCTCCGATCTTGCAAAAGAACCAACAGGCTTATGTGGTCAACATTCTATCGGATGTGTCATGGGAGCCAAGCACTGTTTTGACCAGTTATGCCATTTCCAAGGCAGCAGCATGGTCCTATACCAACTCAAGTCGTCAGTGGTTGTCTCAATTTAATATTCAGGTCATGGGAGTGCATGTGGGTTTTATTGACACCGATCTGACTCGTTCATTACCCATTCCGAAGATTGCGCCAGAAACAGTAGCTCAAGAAATCTTTCAAGGCATCGAGCAAAATGCGTATGAAGTTTTGGTCGGTGAAAAGACCCAGCAGTTGAAGCAGGGCCTAAGCGATGAAGTTGCAAGTTATTTGAAACTTAAGCCCGATCAGGCAAGTGTTTAAGATATTTCATACTGTTTATTTTTAATGGTTTACGTGGCACAGCATCATGATTGACGCAGCGATGCCAATCAACTAATTCAAAAGAGGAAACTAAAATGTCGAATATTTCAGTGGTTTTTTATTCAGGTTATGGTCATACCAAAGTGATTGCACAAACTTTTGCGCAAGAAATTGGTGCAAATCTGGTGGAGATTGACCCAAATGGAGACATTCCAGAGCAAGATTGGCTGACACTGGATCAATCTGATGCAATTGTATTTGGTGCACCAACTTATATGGGCACTGCGCCGTGGCAATTTAAAAAGTTTGCCGATGCATCTTCAAAAAAATGGTTTACTCGCGCATGGCAAGATAAAATTTTCGGTGGCTTTACCAATAGCGCAAGCTTAAATGGTGATAAGCAAGTGACCTTAATTCAACTACAAACACTTGCATCGCAGCATGGCGGTATTTGGGTAAGCTTGGGTTTATTGCCTGCCAATAGTAAAGCGGCAACCCGTCAAGATGTAAATAATTTGGGTGGTTCTGTAGGCTTGTTGGTGCAATCACCAGCGGATGCAAGTACGGATGAAATCCCAGCCGGGGATCTCGAAACCACAAAAGCCTATGCACAGCGTATTGCTAAAATGACTAAACAATTTAAGGGCTAGTTTTTTAGCTCTAGTTTAAAAAAGAAAAAGACGCACTTGGCGTCTTTTTCTTTTTGAATGAAAGATTAGAGCGGATCGTCAAATTCATTATGTTGTGGTGCAGGTTGCTTAAAGCCTTTGGTTTTATAACCTAAGTATAAAATACCAAACATTGCCCACCATAAACCGAATTTCAACGCGGTTTCTTCAATCTCTAGCCACATGGCAAAGATACTGAGGAATCCACACATTGGAATTATCACAAAGCTAAAGATATCTTTAATATTCTTTGTGCGGCCATCACGCAGTGCATATCTTGAAATCACCGATAAGTTTACAAAGGTAAATGCAGTTAATGCACCGAAGCTGATCATCGAAATAACGATGTCTAAGTCCATGAAACCAGCTGTTAATGCCACAGCACCTACAATTAGGATGTTATAAGATGGTGTGAAGCTTTTCGGACTAATATGACCAAAAATCTTCTTGTTAATCACACCATCGCGGCCCATCACATACATTAAGCGTGAAACGCCTGCATGTGCCGAAATACCCGATGCCATAACAGTTACAATTGCGAAGTACAACACCACCGTTTTAAACGCAACGCCACCGACGGCTTGTAAAATGTCAGGCTGTGTTGCAGCAACATCTTCAAAGTAAGTCTTTGGATCGTTCGGGAAGTAAATCTGCATGAAGTAGGTGCTGATAATAAAGATCACACCAGCCAAGAGTGCCGTTAAGAAAATCGCTTTAGGTAGTGTTTTCTCGGTATCTTTTGTTTCTTCTGCCAGCGAGCTGAGCGAGTCAAAACCTGTGAATGAGAAGCACAGCAAAGTTGCACCTGTAATCAGGGCACCCAGTGAAGTAAGCTCATTCCAAAATGGCTCTAAACTCCATAACTGATATTTCGCATTGACCAAAGTACCATCTGCGTTGACGCCACCAGCAAGTAAGCTGTAAACCATCCACGTGAAGTAAGCAATCACACCTAACTGTACAAAAACGATCAAACCATTAAAGTTTGCAACGAAGCGTGCACCACGTAAGTTGACCGCGGTCATAAATGCAGTTAAACCAACCACCCAGACCCAATGGTTTACATCAGGGAATAAGGCTTCAAGGTAAATCACGGCAAGAATGATGTTGACCATTGGAGACAATAAATAGTCTAACCATGATGACCAACCGACCATAAATCCGACATTCGGATGGATGGACTTTTGCGCATAGGTATAGGCTGAACCCGAGGAAGGGTAGCGACGAATCATGTGACCATAACTGATCGACGTGAATAAAATTGCAATTAAAGCAATGATATATGACGTTGGCACATGATAATGACTTTCTTCTGATACTAAACCGAAAGTATCAAATAATGTCATTGGTTGAATATAAGCTAAACCAATAATAATGATGTGCCAGAGACCTAGCGTTTTTTGCAGTTTAGCTGCCGATTGAGTCCCAGAAATATTAGTCAACGGCGTTATCCTCTTAATCGTTGATCAAGGATCAGTCATGTTTAATAAGGATCGTTTGAGACGAACGATCCCCCCTGTGTTTAATTTCAAAAGTGCGCCAATCTACATTAATTTGGCCGCTTTTGTCAGTAACTTTTTCAGATTTTTTAGCAGTTTTTATGCCAATAGGTATAAGGAAAGTATTATTCCTTATGGCAAATAAAAGCCCGATGTTTAAAAAAGCATCAGGCTAAGATTGTCGCTATATTGGCTGATTTTTTATGAATTACCAAGCTTTTTCTAAAATTGCTTTTAAATCTTTTAAGCTGGCTTCTTTCGGATTATAAATGATCGAACCATCGTTGAGGGCCTTTTCTGCGACCTCATCCAGTTGTTCTAAGGTTACTTTTCCTGTTTCACTCAAGGTACGGGGTAACTTGGTTAGGGTAAATAAGCGATCACGCATGGTGAGTAATGTGCTGATGGCTTTGTCTGCACGTAAGTGGGCAGGAGTCTGCGCATAAATGTCTGGCCCTGCAAGCGGTAACAGGAGCTCTGCAATCTTGTCACCATTCACTTCCTTGTTAAATTCAAGGACATAAGGGAGGAACAGGTTCATGCATAGTCCATGCGGCAAGTGTGCTACGGCACCTAAGGCATGTCCAAGTGAGTGAACAAGGCCCACCATCGAGTTTGAAAATGCAATGCCAGCCATGGTCGAAGCTTGAGCCAATTCTAAGCGGCTGTTGGCATCACTTGGATTATCCAGCACATTAAACAAGTGATTGCTGACTTTCTTAATTGCAGCCGTAGCATAGGCATCTGAAATCGGATTGTGTGCCATGCATGTATAGGCTTCGACGGCATGAGTCATGGCATCCATTGCGGTCATCGCGGTTAAGTGCGGTGGCAGGGTTTGGGTCATGCGTGGATCGAGAATCGCAGCATGCGGCATTAAATAGTACGATGCGAAAGGTAGTTTGACATTTTTCTCTGGATCAGACACCACTGCAACCATGGTAACTTCAGAACCTGTACCTGATGTGGTTGGAATCACAAAAAAGGGTTTGAGTGGTTTAGGTAGGTTGTGTGCCCCAGAGTATTTGAGTAAGTCATCACCACCTTCAGATACCAAAATATTGGTGGCTTTCGAGGTGTCAATCACCGATCCGCCACCGACAGCAATAATTGCATCGCACTGATGTTCACGATATAAATTGGCCGCTTTACGCACCGTCTCTAAGCTCGAATCGGGTGGAACATCATCAAAAATTGCACCAATCACCGCATCGGTAGACTCAAAAGCCGCTTCAATGGGTGCAAGTAAATTGTTGGCACGAACACCTTTGTCGGTAATGATTAAAGGTCGGGTTGCGCCTAATGTTGCCAGTTCAAACGGAATGTGTTCTAAAGCAGCATGACCAGCGATCACTTTTACAGGACAGAAAAATTCGTAATAAGGCTTCGCCATGTTATGCACTCCGTTTTAAATATGATTGGGCTACTTTGAGATAAATATTTGCAGCACCAGTGAGTTTTTCTTTTAAGCCCAATTCAGTTGGGTATTCTTTGACTGCAAGTTCTGCAACCATTTTTGGCAAAATCAAGGATTCCATTTTATTTAGACAGCGGACGAGGCGAATTGCATAGGAAATATCGCCATCTGCGATCATACGATCATGTGCAAATGCTTGTGCTGTACTTTCTTGAAATGAAAATACTAAAAAGGCATGACTTAAATGTTTAAAAGTAATCGTTAAATCTGCTTTTAGGCTGCCAGGTGTCAGCAGTTCAAGTTGATGGTCTTCGGTCACTTTGGCTAAAAAAGCCGGGCCGTTTGGAAAGACATTCATCGATAAGGTGAAATTGGCTGGAAATTTGGCAACTTCTTGCTGAATTTCACTATCGACTTGGCTGGCCATGACCAATCCTCGGCCAATCACATCCATCATAAGTTTGACATAGGTCAATTGCAGAGCGGGTTTCACTGAATTTACGTTAATCACTCGCTGTTGTCCTTTCTAAAAATAATTATTAGTTTAGAGTAAATACTCTAATTTATTTTTCCATGAAAAGCAAAGCCTTTATATATGCTGTACTTGAACTTCTTTAAAGTAACCGCTGTGCTGTAAAGTTTCAATAATGTCAGCACATAAGTTTTCAAAATGCGGGTAGTCTGATTTGAGGTCTGAGATACGTACCATTTCTAAGCCCGCATAGCCGCACGGATTAATGGTCTGAAACCCAAATAAGTCACAGTCAATATTTAAGGATAAACCGTGATAACTGCGCCCTTTACGAATTTTAAAACCCAATGAGCCAATCTTGCGTCCATCGACATATACGCCGGGTGCATCAGGTTTGGCATAGGCTTCAATCTCATATTTTTTGAGTAACTCAATCATCAGATTTTCAGCATAAGACACCAAGGTGCGGACGTTCCAGCCAAGTCGGTTGAGGTCAAACATAAAATAGGCAACCAACTGACCGGGACCATGCCAAGTGACTTGCCCCCCGCGATCCGTTTGTACCACAGGAATGTTGCTGCTCATGAGGATATGTTCAGGTTTTCCAGCTTGACCTTGGGTGAGCACGTCATGATGTTGCAAAATCCAAAGTTCATCTGGTGTGTCTGCATCTCGTTGTTCAGTCAGTGCTTTCATTTCTACAAAGCGGTCAGCATATGAAGTTAAATTATCAAACTGGCGAATAATGAGTTGTGGTTTGAGAACGGCATCTGACACGGCACTTGCGTCCTTATAAAACAAAAAGTATGTCTGAAATTATAAAGAAAAGATCTAGAGCGTAGGGGGATTTCTTCAGTGAATAAGCTGAATTCAATAGATCAAAAATTTAGGCACAAAAAAACACGCTCGTAAGCGTGTCTCATTGATACATCATTTGAATTACAGCGCCGTTTTAATTAACGGACAAGCCGCAAGGTCTGCATACAGTTGATGAACTTGTTCTAATTCTTCAAAACGCAATTGAGCAGTTAAAGAATGGTATTTACCTGTGCGTGATGGCTGGACTTGGATCGATTCACCATCAAACTCAGGGAAATGTTTGACTAAAATCTCAACCACTGCAACATGTAACTCAGTGCTGGCAAAGCCAATGAGTTTGATCGGGTAGTCCATAGGGAATACCCAAAGATGTTCTTGTAATTCACGTGATGGTGTACGGTCTAACATAGTCATGAGCGTCAGTCCCCCTTATTTCAAACGCCTGCGAAACTGCAGGCGTTAGGTGTTGCTCTTAAATACTTAATGGAGACTCGAGATTAAATTTCAAGTCTCCAATGTATCGGTATCAATTAGTCGTTTTCTAGGAATGAACGTAAGTGTTCAGAACGAGAAGGGTGACGTAATTTACGTAGTGCTTTCGCTTCAATCTGACGAATACGTTCGCGCGTCACGTCAAACTGTTTACCTACTTCTTCCAAAGTATGGTCCGTTGGCATGTCGATACCAAAACGCATTTTCAAGACTTTCGCTTCACGTTCAGTCAAGTTTTCAAGCACTTCACGAGTTGCTTCTTTTAAGCCTTCAGACGTTGCAGCATCGACAGGTGAAGTGATGTTGCTGTCTTCAATGAAGTCACCCAAATGCGAATCTTCATCATCGCCAATCGGTGTTTCCATCGAAATTGGTTCTTTAGCGATTTTCAGCACTTTACGCACTTTGACTTCGTCCATTTCCAAACGTTCACCGAGTTCTTCAGGTGTTGGTTCACGGCCCATTTCTTGCAGAAGTTGGCGTGATACACGGTTGATCTTGTTAATGGTTTCGATCATGTGTACTGGAATACGAATGGTGCGTGCTTGGTCGGCAATTGAACGAGTAATGGCCTGACGAATCCACCATGTTGCATAAGTCGAGAACTTATAACCACGACGGTATTCAAACTTGTCTACCGCTTTCATCAAACCAATGTTACCTTCTTGGATCAAGTCCAAGAATTGTAAGCCACGGTTGGTGTATTTTTTCGCAATCGAAATGACCAAACGTAAGTTCGCTTCAACCATTTCTTTTTTCGCGCGGCGTGCTTTCGCTTCGCCTACAGCCATACGTTTTGAAATCTCTTTGATGCCTTTAACATCAAGGTCCAAATCTTTTTCTATGTCTGCGATTTTTTGTTGGAACGCTAAAACGTCAGGGCGTACTTTTTCAAGATAGCCTTTTTGGTCTGGCGAAGCTTTCGCAATTTGTTCATCTAACCAAGCAAAGTTTGACTCTTGACCTGGGAAAGAGGTACGGAATTGAGTACGATCCATACGACCACGACGTACTGCATAGCGCATTACTTCACGTTCAGAGGTACGGATTTGTTCATGTGTACCACGAATCATTTCAGAAATAATGTCAAATAAACGTGGTGTAAATTTGAACATCATAAACACAGTTGCAAGTGACTCTAAAGCGTCTTCTGCTTCTTTGCTTGAACGACCATGTTTCTCGATGATGGTTCGGGTGTTTTTCCAAGCAGCAGTCAGTTCGTCAAAGCGCGCTTTGGCAATTTCAGGATCTGGGCCAGATTCACCTTCAGAATCATCATCACTTTCAGACTCTTCTTCTTCCTCGTCGTCATCCAATTTCACATCTTTGGTCGACTTGGTTGAAGAATCATCTTCTTCATCAATTTCAGACTCTTCTTCAAGAACTTCTGGAATCGCTTCATCCGTTTCAGGGTCTAAATAACCTGAAAGGATGTCCGCAAGGCGACGTTCACCTGCTTCATAATCTTTGTATTCTTGTAATACCACTTCAACCGCATTTGGCCAGTAAGCAATCGAGTGAAGAACGTCACGAATCCCTTCTTCAATACGTTTTGCAATACTGATTTCGCCTTCGCGCGTTAACAGTTCAACAGTACCCATTTCACGCATATACATGCGGACAGGGTCAGTGGTACGACCAGGCTCATTTTCTACAGAGGCAAGAACAGCAGCGGCTTCTTCTTCAGCAACTTCATCGGCAGCTTCATTACCACCTTCAAACATTGCATCATCAGATTCAGGTGCACGTTCGTGCACAGGAATACCGACGTCTTGAAGCATTTGAATAATGTCTTCAATCTGTTCGCTTTCAGTGATCGAGTCTGGGAGATGATCGTTAACCTCAGCGTAAGTTAGGTAACCTTGCTCTTTGCCTCGGCTAATCAGAGCCGCTACTTGTGAAGTAGGGGAAGTCATATCGCTCATCTTTGCTTACTCTTCGTTGAATCTGTGGCAGTGGAAAACTGTGCGTCTAGGCACAATTCGCTTCATAAACTTATTTGTAAATAACTGCGTATTCCATCAGGGATAGTCAGCCAAAAGCTGCCTGATAAAATATTAAAAATATAAATTCAGTGATTTAGATGGGGGTGAATTTGTTGTTTTCAAGTTCATCCCTAGCGTGCTCAAGTTCAAAACCTAAATTTGAAATCTGAAAGATTTGAATTTTATGTGACCATTTAAAGTCGTAAACTACAAAGACGCAGGGTGGATTATATCATGCCATAAAAATTGGTTAGAAATAAAGACTAAAAATCAAATTAATTGCTCTAAATGCAAATAAAACTTGACAAGGTTCTGGAACCCATATAAATAGCGGCTAAGACCCTTCACATTTTTTCACTATGAGGTAGTTTTAGTGTCTTCTACAGATTTTGAACTAGATGATAACTACGCTGATGATGATGTTAATTTTGATGAGTCATCAAGTAAAATTAGTGCGAAAGAATCATTAGAAAAACGTCGCCTGATTGATGACCTTCTTGCACAGCGCCGTTTGGAACGTGAGCTTAAAGATTTTGATTACGACATCGACGATGACGACGATTTTGACGACGAAGAAGACTAAAATCAGATGTAGCATCGTGTCTGAAAATGCTATGCTAATGCCCTAATCAGTTTCTGAATTTGGATTTGAAATGAGTGCTTTAGATTTAGACTTATTGAGTGAATATCTAGATGGTGACCAAAATGAGTATGGTCTAGATTTTGCAGCGACTCATGGTTTCTTGTGTGCAATTGCAGTTGGTCCTACTTTTGCAAAATGGTTGGATGAACTTTTTGATAATAATCAAAAGAAAGTGCCTGCCGAGATCATCGCGCAAGTGAAAGCTTGGCTTGAGTCTATTCGTCAAAACCTTGCCAATGAAGAAGGGATTGAATTTCCTTTTGAAATTGAAGAGGCAGATGTTGAGTCAAGTCTAGGGGATTGGAGCGTTGGTTTTGTCGATGCAATGTTCCTCAATGAAGATGCATGGTTCATGCCTGAGTTTGAAGAGCAATTGGTCGATCTTACTTTACCAATTATGGTATTTAGTGGGATTGATGAAGAAGATCCGCAAATGGAAACTTTCCGTCGTAACGGTCAGTTAATGGATGAGCTTGCAGAAGAAATTCCAGAGAACTTAAACGAACTTTATCTCATGTATCATACGCCAGCATAATTGTTCTTGTGTCGTGACATCAGCGAAGCAGGCATTGGCAAGCAAATAAAAAAACGTCTCTAGAGGACGTTTTTTTATGCCCAAATTTTAGGGTTTAAACGCAGGTACCACTCATGCTTAATTTGTGAGAAATAAGCAAAGTCCTAAAGTTGCGAAGTACGGTACCGATGACACGGTTAATGCTCACTTGTTTACGTAAAATTTTATTTCGGATCACTGGGGTAGAGCAGAATAGTGAAATGAGCAAGAACCACAGTAGATGACTGACCGAGATAAACATGCCATAACCGATTAAATGTGTTAGACCATGATTGCCTCGCAGTAACTGTGCAAAGATGCTCATCACAAATAGCGTAGTTTTGGGATTTAAGCTGTTGCCAAGAAAACCTTGTATAAATGCTTGCCGTGGATGCAGTAAAGTATGATTGGCATGGTCACTAGCTGTTGGGTAAATGTTTTGTACCCGATATACATCAGGTACAGCGCACCAATATACTGAATGATATGCAATAGGTTCGGAATGTAGTGCTTTAAGAAACTGAGCCCCAGTACGCTATAGCTAATGTGTATCCATACAGCACAGGCAATACCATATGCGGTATAGATCCCTTGTTTACGCCCATACAGATAACTATTTCGGCTGACCAAGGCGAAGTCAGCACCAGGACTGATGACTGCAAGTAGGGTGATAACTACAATCGCTATAATTTCATTCACTCATTGATCCTTGTTCGGATTGAATTAAAGGATTTATATATTTTTCATATATTTGCTATAGTGAAAATCGATTTTAATTCTTTCCTATCGATGAGTTTTTGGAATGATTGAGCGTGTGTCACTGAATTCTCTTAAGTTTTTTTATTATGTCGCCCGTTATGACAGTGTAACCATCGCTGCTGAAAAACTCTTTGTCACTCAAGGGGCGGTCAGTAAGCAGTTAAAAAATTTGGAAGAGGCACTGGGGCGTCGTTTATTTATTCGTGACGGCAAAAAGTTACAGCTGACGGGGGATGGTCTAACACTGTTTGATTGTTGTGAGCAGGTCTTTCCTCAGATTGACCAATGTCTCGTACAGATGGCAAAAGAAAAGAAGAATGAGAAGAAGGCCTTAATCTTATCCTGTGAACCGACCATCGCCATGAAATGGCTGATTCCGCGCTTGGTTCAATTTAAGCTACGTTACCCTGAGATTGATATCAGTTTGTTAACAGCGGGTGGAGAAGCGGATTTTAAAGTGCAAAACATTGACTTGGCTCTCAGACGTAATGATTTTGACTGGGGCAAGGCCATTTATAGTGAAAAAATGGCGGATGAGCATATGGTTTGTGTATCGCGTCATAAGCATTTAGCCCCGATGTCTCAGCTGTTTATTTCAAGCTCAAGACCTAAAATTTGGACACAATTTAAGGATGCATATAAAGCGCAGTTTAAGCACTTTCAAAGAGTAGCGTTGGAACATTTCTATTTGTGTATAGAGGCTTCTTTAGCAGGGTTGGGTGCAACAGTAGTTTCAGCTTATATGGTTGAAAAAGAGCTCGATTTTCAAATGTTAGACATGCTTACCCCGATTGTGCAAGATGGCTCTGCTTATTATTTACTTTCCGCATCTCCTTTTGAGGATGATCCGCATAAAGTCATTTTTAAAGATTGGTTGATTGAAGAAATGAGAGCCAGCCAAACAAAGTTAATGGTACTTTCCGCCCAAAAGCACTAATCACGTGCGGCATTTGATTGTTATCTATCAAGCATAAAAAAAACACCTCAAATGAGGTGCTTTTTTATGGTAACTTTTTAAAACAATAGTCTGCGTACCAACCATAGGCAATATGAAAAATAGCGCCATGAATCGCGACCATACACAGCATAACGACAGCGGTGAGTCCAATACCAGCATTATCGACTGATTTCATAATCGCTTCAGCATTGGGGTTCATTAGCACTAAAAATAGTACAAAGAAACTACCAATGATAATTGCGACAGCACTTGAGCCCCAAACCAGTTGAATTTTTTCATGATTGTTTGGAACACGGTGTTCTTTTTTCACAAAGTGTCCGACACTAATCAGTGCACAAGCCACTAATGTCGGAATTAAGGTTAAACCTCCAAGGTTTAGACCAAAGACCAGTACAGTGATTAACAGCACCAAAGCAATGCTATATACCGCCGCAAAATGCAGTAAATAGTGTTTCATGTATTTCCCCAAAATAAATAAATTAGCTGCGTGTTTTACGCAAATGCCTGCGATATAAAAACCAAAGGATAATCACAGCGACAATGGCAATAATGACATAACCGACTTTGCTAAAAATTTGATGCATCAGTGCTTGGTTTTCACCAAAGTAATAGCCAACTGTTGCTAAAAATGTTGTCCAGATAATTGTACCGAGTCCACTATAAAACATGAACTTCCAAAAGGGCATACGGCTCATCCCCGCAGGGATGCTAATCAGTGAACGCACTGCAGGAATCATACGACCAAAAAATACAATACGGTGACCATACTGCTCAAACCAATCTAAGGATTTTTTCACATCGGCAGATTTGATAAACAGATATTTACCATAGCGGTCGACCCATCTGAAAATATGCTCTTGTTTAAATTGATAGCCGATCCAATACAGCACTGCTGCGGCAAAGAGTGAACCAATACATCCTGCAATAATGACCCCAATTAAAACCAACTCGCCTTGTGATGCGGCATAACCTGCCGAAGGCATGATAATTTCAGAAGGAATGGGCGGAAAAACATTATCAAGAAACATGAGTAAGGCTATTCCCCAATAACCCAATTGTTCCATGACGGAGATGATCCATGCAGTGAGGTTCATATAGACCATAAAAATAAATGCGATAAGTTATCTTAAGGACTTATCGCATGTGGGTAAAGAATTGAAATGTATTGTTTTCTATTCATCGAAACGGGTATGGGTTAGCGTGTGAATATAGACTTTACGTAAGCTATAGGCCAGCGCAACTGGGATTAAACTGAGCAATGTATAATTTAAAAGATTTGAGCTTAGATGGTAACCAATGCCGAGCGCGATACTTGAACCAATCAACATGCCCAAAACCACGATAAATAAATGCGTGCGCTGTTCAAGCTTGGCTTTGATTTGGTTGAAGCTGGTACTGTGATATTGCTCGATCCGGTTTGCTGCGGCATTGCGAATCAGTGTGCGATGGCGTGGCATGATTATTTTATGCATGGCAATCATCCTATTTTCGTCGTTTAGGTATCTCATTTTTATTGTTATGTGGAGACCTTCAGGGCACCACTTTAGCTTATTATTTATACAGTATGACTCAGATTGAGTTCAATATTGTGACAAAATTGTTAAATATTTTTAAAAAACGCGAACTGCATAAAAGAATAAGCCCTCAAATGAGGGCTTATTCTTGACTTAAATCATCTGAATGATTTTAAAGGCGTTTACGTTTAGCCGCAGCAATTTGTGACTGGCGCATACGGAAGCCTTCTTTTTGTTTTTCTGTGGTGTTGTCGATACAGTATTTGCATGACACACCATGTTCATAGCTAGGTTCTTCTGCTTCAGCAGGAAGAAGTGGCCAACCACAAGCATGACACTTAATGTTAAGGCCTTCCTCAACACCATGAGTGACAGCAGTACGACCATCAAAAACGAAACATTCGCCTTCCCACATGCTTTGTTCAGCAGGGGTTTCTTCTAAGTATTTTAAGATGCCGCCTTTTAAGTGATAAACCTCGTTGAAACCTTCTTGAAGAAGAAGAGAGGTCGATTTTTCACAGCGGATACCACCTGTACAGAACATCGCAATTTTTTTATCTTTGTGCTGTTCAAGGTTTTGTTTAACGTATTCTGGAAATTCGCGGAAGCTTTCTGTTTTCGGGTCAATAGCACCCTTAAATGTTCCGGCTTTGTATTCATAGTCATTACGAGTATCGATCAAAATGACGTCATCACGAGCAATCAGGTCATTCCATTCTTTCGGGTCAAGGTAGTGACCGACTAAATCACGTGGCTTTACTTCAACGCCTAAAGTCACGATCTCTTTTTTAAGTTTGATCTTCATTTTACGAAATGGTTTGTCTGCACTGTCAGACTCTTTATATTCCATTTCGTTAAAACCTTCATTCAGAAGGAATTGTTGAATCATATCGATCGCGGCACGGTCGCCTGCAACTGTACCATTAATACCTTCGCCCGCTACAATCAGAGTACCACACAGGTTGATGGTTTTTACCAAGTCTAAAAGACGTTGTTGAAGATCAGCAGGATCTTGAACTTCTTTGAATTGATAAAGTGCGGCAACAACCCAACCAGTCGTCGCTTGCTGTTCTACAGGTGCAAGCTGTTCTACAGTAGCGTTCATGGAGTACTCCAATGTATTTTGATAGATAATTTTAAGGCGCACATTTTACATGGAATTGAATCAAGATGCGAGATAAGTAAACATTTTAAATGGCTTCTCAAGTGGTAGGGGAGCGTGTATATTCAGTTGCCAAAGACAAAATCCGTTTTGTTTTGGTGCGTTTATTAACAGGAGTATGTTTTGAGTACAGATCGTCGAATTGCCTCTTTGACCCCATGTGCAGGGCGTTGTTCAACGGTATTTGGTGATTCTGTGTGTCGTGGTTGTCGTCGTTTTAATCATGAAGTGATTCAGTGGAACACCTACACTTCGGAGCAGCATCGTTCAGTTTGGCAACGCTTAGATGCACAACTAGATCAAATTTTAGTGCCTATGTTACCTTTTGCTGATGTGCAGCAGGTAGAAGCTTTTGTTTTATCTAAACGCGTTCGTTTACGTCCCGATGCATCAAAAGGGCGGAAGCTTTATCATGCGTTAAAAGTATGTGAAAAAAATAAGAACTTTACCGAAGAAAGTGGTTTAGGCATTCAAGCGCAGCAAGTGAAACCGATTTGGCAAGAGTTTGAACGCCGTGTTCTTGCACTTGCTACAGCCAGTTATGATTTGGCATTTTTGCGTGCTGACGCAATTCGACAACATCTCATCCATATGGAAGAGGACGAATAAGTCCTCTTGGTTTGATATAGAAAAAGAATACTCCGCATACCTAAGCTATTTGCGAGAGTGACTGGGGGAAAGGGTTTTTTCGATGGTGAATGTATTTGAGCTGGTGTTGTACTGTACGGCTGTGGTGGTCATGATTGCAACACCTGGCCCAGTGATGTTGTTGGTTGCCAGTGCAGGTCTAAAAGGTGGGTATAAACAAGCCTTAAAAACCATTTTTGGGACGAATTTAGCCTCTTTGGTTCTTATTATATTGTCTGTACTCATCTTAAAAGGCTTTTTAAACATTGCAGAGCATTGGTTAAATGCGATCAAGATTTTAGGCTGTGTATATATTGCCTATCTTGGTTTTCAAATTTTAAAAGAAGCCATTGCACAAGAAACAGAAACATCGCCTGTGCAACTAAAGCCGGTGCAGGGGGGCTTTAAGCAAGGTTTCTTAGTGGGTATTTCGAATCCGAAGGATATTATTTTCTTTGCCTCATTTTTCCCACAATTCATTGGGGTAACCAGTGATGTCGATATCAGCCTTGTACTGTTGACCATTCTCTGGATTATTCTAGACTTCAGCACGTTGTCTTTGGTTTATTTGGGTTTTAATAAACTATCGCAGTCCGCTTTGTACAATAAGTTGTTAGGCGTTTGTGGTGCGATATTGGTCAGCATTGCACTCTACGGTATCTATACTGTGTTTGCTTGATGCTGATGGTGCTGCATCAAAAAGCCTCCAACATGGAGGCTTTTTGATCGGGAGCCTAAAAATTAGACTCCGTGTTTAATGCGATACTGCACCAATTCTTCAATGGTGATCACAGTCAACTGATGCGTTTGTGCATATGCCAACACTTGAATGCCAGAGGCCATAGTCCCATCGGCATTGGTCAGTTCACACAAGACACCTGCTGGCTTCAAGCCTGCTAAACGTGCTAAATCAATAGTACCTTCGGTATGACCACGACGGGTGAGTACACCGCCTTGGCGCGCACGAAGAGGGAATATATGACCAGGGCGGTTTAAGTCGCTGGCAATTGCCCCATCTTTAATCGCTGCTTTAACTGTGGTAGTGCGGTCTTGTGCAGATACACCTGTAGTCACGCCTGTTGCGGCTTCAATGGTCACAGTGAATGCTGTTTTAAACTGACTTGAGTTATCTGACACCATAGGCACAAGGTCTAAGTGATCGGCCAGTTCATCGGTCAGGCATAAACAGACAATGCCAGAGCCATCACGAATCATGCGTGCCATCGTTTCGACAGTGAGAGTTTCGGCAGCCACAATGAGGTCGGCTTCGTTTTCGCGGTCAAAGTCATCCATCACCAAAACAGGTTTGCCTTGGCGGATATCTTCTAAAGCTTGTTGGATACGTTGTTCAGCTGGAGAAAGGGCTGAAAAGAAAATTTCGGGTTGAATCAAACTAGACATTGAAACGCTCGCGTAAAATTGAAGTACGGTTGAACATTTCAGGACTTTGAAAAATTGGCGTAGCAATAAATCCTCACAGGTTTGCACCTGAGATTCTATTGGTCACGTCGTCTTCTTTCATCCGGACTATACCGTCGGCTTTGGAATTGAACCAAATCTGCGAGCCAAATAGATGATTTCTGCTTGGCTGGCTCGTGGGCTGATTCAGTCTGAGTCATTCAACTGAACTTACCACCGGTGGGGAATTGCACCCCGCCCTGAAGCGATGTAACTCCATTATAGTGCTAAATATTTAGAAAAACAGGGGGCGTTTTAGAATGATCAGTTTTATACATAGAACAATTTTTGCTATAGCTTTGCTAAAGATCAACAATCTCTTTGCATGATTTAACTTAGTATAGGTATAAGGTTTCAAAATGAATGCCCAAAATAAAGGGCATAACTTAAATGAGTATAGCCTTTCTAGGTTGAATCCTTTTAAATAATGAAGATAAAAATAAGAGTGAGGAATTGGGATTGATCAAAATTCAACAATATGATTATCCTTGGAATGCTGAATCCTTCATAAAGCATCTGCAAGTTTTTGGTTTTACCCTCATCGCGGTCAGTATGTTGTATTTGGTTGCTGCTAATTGGTTTATGTTGCCACAGAATATTCAGCTGGCTATTCCTCAGTTGTTATTGTTATTTAGTGCGGTTTGCAGCTTGTGGCTGACAAAACATGATTTTCTAGTGCAATGTTTACATAGTATCTGTGGTTTGATGATTGGTTTAAGTCTGGCTGTGATTGGTCAAATTTATCAAACGGGTGCTGACAGCTATTTATTATTTCTATTTTGGTCTGTGCTGCTTTTACCGTGGTTATATCATCCGAATATCGGTGTATTTTTCCTTTTATGTATTACCAGCCAATTGGCATTGTTTCTATTTTTTATCCAAACCTTTTGGGGAGATCAATATCCAGATCTTTTCTTAATCAGTATTCATGCATTTGCACTGATTCAATTCTATTTCTGCAATAAATATTATTCGAAACTCCGTTACTTATTCTTGCTGTGGTTTGCCATTCTCTCGGTTTGGCATATGGCGATGTACCTCTATGCGGATAAAAGCATTCTTTATTTCACAGTGTCTTTTCTCTTGTTGGGCATTTCACTGGCTTACTATTATCAAAATAAAGATCAGTTGTGTAGTGCACTTTCAGCCGTTGGCTTGGGCATTAGCTTTACCATGATCATTGTGAAGGCGGTGACGGAGTGGTTTGGTCAGAATGAAATTTTTGAATTATTTTTTATCGCACTGATTATTTTTGCGTGGTTTGCTTTCATCACTTACATGTTGATTAAATTTATTCCGCATAGTCGGTTCAATGCTATTCCACTTGCTGTGGGAGCTTGGATTGCGGGTATCGTCTTTGCAACGCTGATGTTGACCTTTTGGGGAAATTTCTCTTTGCTTATGGGCCTTGTTTTTGTGGCTTTGGCGGCTTACTTGTTGAAAGCTAAAAAAAGCTTGTTTTTAAGACAATTTGCTTATTGTCTCTGGGTTGCAGGACAAATTGCGGTGATTTTTCACACCGTTGATTTGATGAATCAAATTATACCTATTCTATTTTTACAATTGGTGATGCTTGCACTCGCCTATTTTATGCGTACACATTGGTTCTTTGTTTTTGTTCAAATTTTGGGTTTATATGCAGCAGGTGTGGCGTGTATTTGGGATATTAATGCACATCTCAGTTGGCGTAATATTGTTGA
Organism: Acinetobacter sp. MF4640; assembly: GCF_002018895.1. NCBI lineage: Bacteria > Pseudomonadati > Pseudomonadota > Gammaproteobacteria > Moraxellales > Moraxellaceae > Acinetobacter > Acinetobacter sp. MF4640. Next base: position 42,553 of record NZ_MVOM01000016.1, read on the forward strand.
AAATTTTGTTTATCTAGCACTTTGGAATTATGTTTTTTATCTGGGAATTTTGGTCATAAAATTCATACAGCCAACTGAATATCAACGCAGTTTATTACTTTCTGCACTTGGGATTATTCTATTTTCTATGGGTTTTTATACTTTATTTGGGAAATACGAATTAGCGAAAATTGAGCACATTCCTATATTGGCTTTTGGCCTACCGATTTTATGGTTTGTACTTTTTGTCTTTTTACATATTCAAAAGCAGTTTCATTTATTTGCGCATTTTATTTTGACTGCTTTGGCAGTAGGGCTGATTTTTTATGGTCATTTCGATATTTTTATTTGTTTGGCCATCATTTCATGGGCATTAAAAACACAAGATAAAGTGATCTATGGATTTGCGTTGGCAACTTTCGCTTTAATTTTAGGATTTTTATATTATTCCCTTGACGTGACCTTTCTAATTAAAAGTTTAAGTATGTTCTTGTCAGGTCTGATGTTGCTCTTGCTGACATTGAGCTTGATGCTATTTAAGCAAAAAGAGGAGTTCGACATATGAAGAGAATGATTACTCTTGCTTTGGCATTACTCAGCATCGCGGTATTTTTAGGCTTAATTTTTAAAAATGAATGGCACTTAAACAATAGTCAAACCATGTATGTGCGTTTGCAACCTGTAGACCCGCGTTCGATTATTCAGGGGGATTATATGGCGCTGAATTATCAACTTTATTTTGCGCCTCAGCATTTGAGTCCAGAAAGTACCAGCCAAGCCAACAGCAATCAAGAAGATCAGATTTTTTCAGGTCATTATTTTGATGAAGTGATTAAGAACAAATCTTCGGTGCTCACTTATGTTGAACTCGATTCACAGAGGCGCGTGATACATAGCTATTTTGAGTTGCCGAAAAATGTTCGTACAGCTCGACTGATTTTACAAAACCCGAATAATCGCTATAGCGGGCTTTATCCTGCGTCGAGAAGTTTTTTGTTTGCAGAAGGTTTAGCGGATTGTTATCAGCAGGCAGAATATGCTGAGTTTAAAGTCGATGAGCAGGGCAATGCGATACTCACGGCATTGAAAGGTGATCAGCTACAAGATTTAGGCTGCGAGAGCAAACGAGATTGGTTGAGCGGGTTTCGTGCTACTCAGAATTGATCCAATTGCATTATTCTGCTCATAAAAAAATCCGCACGCAGCGGATTTTTTAATCTATTGGGCTTAAGCCACTTGTACCGGAATACAGTTTGCCATGTGACTTACAGTATTGTCTGGATTTGCATAAACTAAACGTGGTTTATGTGCATTTGCTTCAGCTTCTGTAAAATCACCAAATGTCGCAATAATCATTAAATCGCCTACATCGGCCTGATGTGCTGCACCACCATTGACTGAAATGATGCCAGAACCTTCTTCACCACGAATTGCATAGGTACTGAAACGCTTACCATTAGTCACGTTCCACATGTGAATTTCTTCATATTCGCGGATACCGGCTAAATCCAATAAAAGACCATCGATTGCACATGAACCTTCATAATGAAGTTCAGCTTGAGTAACAACACAACGGTGGATTTTTGCTTTTAATAAACGAGATAGCATGGCTAGCGTCTCCTGAGTGGACCTAAGATCGTTATCTTATGGTTGAATCAATCTGAACTTGCTGGATAAGCAATCAGGCAAGCGCATTTTGCCTTTAAAATGACAGTATGGCAAGCAGCATGGTTCAACATTTTTTTGACTTATCAGTTTGGTTTGTAAGCATTGATTTGATTCATGGCAGGCTGAATCTCACCATTCACTAGCATTTTAGTGCGAGCCAATGCGTGATGGATTGCGTCATCCATTAAATTTTGTTCATTGCTTGGTGCTTTGCTTAAGACATGTCCTGAAACACGTTCTTTTGAACCGGGGTGACCAATACCAATGCGTAAGCGATGGAAGTTTGGACCGATATGAGGGACTATGTCACGTAAACCATTATGACCACCATGACCACCACCTGTTTTTAGGCGAATGACACCAGGGTTCATATCCAGTTCATCGTGAGCAATCAGTATTGCTTCTGGAGCAATATTGTAGAATTTTGCGAAGGGAACAACACTTTTACCAACAAGGTTCATAAAGGTTGTGGGTAATAGCAGACGGACGTCTTGACCTTCGATATTACCACGCCCACTCATTCCATTGAATTTTGGGTCTTTTTTAAGCGTAATGCCATATTGTTCTGCAAGGCGTTCAACAAACCAAAAGCCTGCATTATGGCGGGTTTGGGCATACTCAGAACCTGGGTTGCCCAAACCAACAATCAGTGAAATATTTGACACTAATTACACCAATAACACTTATGCGCGAACGAAGTCAGCGTGCATAGGCGTGTTTTTAGCTGGGTGACGTTGTAACGCTTTGATTTTAACGCTTTCAACTTTGTCGCCAACTTTGATTTCAACAACTTCTTCGAAGAAAGCGTTGTTTTCTAAAGCTTTAACAAGCTCACGAAGTTCTAAAGTAACAGCTACAGGTTCAGCAGTACCACCGTAGATGATAGCTGGAACTTGAGCAGCGTGACGAAGGCGGCGGCTCGCACCTTTCCCTTGGTTAGCTGCTTCACGCGCTTGAGCGTTTAATACGAAGTTTGCCATGATAGACATCCTTAATTTAAGTTTTAAATAAACTAGATCTGCGACCGACCTAGTGAGACAAAGCCCTGCACTGGGCAGGGCTTTTAAAATTCAGCGCTATATTATAGATAAGAATCAAACATTGCGCTAATAGATTCTTCGTTGTTAATACGACGAATTGTTTCAGCAACCATACTCGCAACTGAAACTTGGCGAATCTTACCAAGAGCTTGAGCTTCTTCAGAAAGAGGAATGGTGTCTGTAACAACCAATTCATCAATCACAGAGTTTTTCAAGTTTTCGATAGCTTTACCTGATAAAACAGGGTGAGTTGCATAAGCAACCACTTTGCGCGCACCAAATGTTTTCAATGCATCAGCAGCTTTACATAACGTACCTGCAGTATCCACCATGTCATCTACGATGACGCAGTCACGGCCTTTAACATCACCAATCAAGTGCATGACTTGTGATTCGTTTGCCTTTTGACGACGTTTGTCGATGATAGCAAGGTCAATATCGCCCATTTGCTTAGCAACAGCACGTGCACGAACGACACCGCCAACGTCAGGAGAAACCACCATGAGGTTATCATGTGACTGTTGACGAAGGTCAGCTAAAAGCGCTGGTGTACCGTAGATGTTGTCTACAGGGATATCGAAGAAACCTTGGATTTGGTCAGCGTGAAGGTCGATCATTACCACACGGTCAATTCCTACAGTTGTCAGCATATCTGCGACAACTTTTGCAGTAATTGGAACACGTGATGAACGAGGACGACGGTCTTGACGCGCATAACCGAAATAAGGAATCACTGCGGTAATACGACCAGCACTTGCACGACGCAAAGCATCAGCCATAACGAGGATTTCCATTAGGTTATCATTCGTTGGGGCACAAGTAGGTTGTACGATAAATACGTCTTTACCACGAACATTTTCAGTAATTTCGACAGCAATTTCACCGTCAGAAAATTGACCAATAGATGCAGCACCTAAAGGGATGTGCAAGTGGCTTACGACTTTTTGGGCGAATTGTGGATGTGCAGATCCACTAAAAACGACAAGATTGGGCATGAAGCACCCTTGGCGGTTGGCAATTTAGGAATTAGATGGCAGGGGTAGCTGGATTCGAACCAACGGATGCCGATATCAAAAACCGGTGCCTTACCACTTGGCGATACCCCTAATGCGGCAGAACTTTAATATTTTTGCGTCTTTCTGTCAAGGTAAATTAACAGTAGAACAGCAAAGTGTTGTTCTGTCTTTTTTGGAAAATGGCAGGGGTAGCTGGATTCGAACCAACGGATGCCGATATCAAAAACCGGTGCCTTACCACTTGGCGATACCCCTAAATTTGATTACTGTAAAATGGCAGGGGTAGCTGGATTCGAACCAACGGATGCCGATATCAAAAACCGGTGCCTTACCACTTGGCGATACCCCTAGTACAGTCATCTACAGGTGAAATAAAATGGCAGGGGTAGCTGGATTCGAACCAACGGATGCCGATATCAAAAACCGGTGCCTTACCACTTGGCGATACCCCTATCAGGTAACGTGGAAATGTCTTATTGGTGATTCATTCAAGCTGTTGACCAAGTAAGCTTTACATGGTGCATTTGCAAGAACATCATCAATGTTCATATCACTCGTTACTTCAGCAAAAACACAAGCACCTGTACCTGTAAGTTTTGCAACACCGAACTGGTCGAGATATTGCATCGCTTCATCTACTTCTGGATATAAACTTCTCGCCAAAGGCTCAAAATTATTTCCAAAATCAGATGGCTTTAACTGATAGGCGCAAAATTTAGAGCTCTTCGTGTTTCTTGTCAATGTTTTTTGTGAAAAAAGCAATTGAGTGCTGATAAAACAATCAGGTTTTAACACAATGTATTGTTTTTGATCTAAGTCTATGAATGTTAAGTGCTCACCTATGCCTTCAGCCCATGCATTGCGACCATGGACAAAGATGGGAACGTCTGCGCCTAACTGAACACCCAAGTCGGCTAATTGTTCAGTATTTAGCCCGCACTGCCACAGTTGATTGACCACGATTAGTGTCGTCGCGGCATCCGATGAACCACCACCTAAGCCTGCACCCATCGGAATATTTTTTTCAAGATGAATGGATAAACCAATAGCTGTTTGTGCATACGGCTGAAGTATCTGTGTCGCTTTATAAATCAAATTTTGACTCAAATCGACACTGTTTAAGCCTTCAATATGAATCTCTTGATCTGTACGGAGTTCAAACTCTAACCAATCACACAGATCGATCAACTGGAAAATACTTTGCAGTTCATGGTAGCCGTTTTCACGACGACCCGTAATGTGTAAAAACAAATTCAGTTTTGATGGGGCAGGGACACGGATCATAACGAGATAACTAGCGGTTTTGAATGACCATTGTAATACGGTTTTCTGCACCATTTTCAAGTGCTTGTTTTAAAATCAGCCGATTTGGCATATGGGCTTGCTCGTTATAGCTCAGCTCAACGCTCCAACCATCTTCAATGATCTGTACTGCGCGTTTGGCACTGTCACGTTGGATTTGTGCTTGAACTGTTGCGGGTTTGGCTTGAACCCAATTGACTAAATGGGTGATGGGCGCCTGCCAACCAGTTGCTGTTTTTAAAAGTTCTTCAGGAGTTTCAGCTTGGATGAGGCCAGTTTTAGCACTATTCAGGCTAACTTCACCTGGACGACCGGTAATTTGCGTCTTACCAACGCCTAAAATTCCACTGAGCTCAATATCAAACTCTTGTTGCTGTTGTACCCATGTGAAAAAAGCACTGCCTGTCTGTTCAGGCGTACGCACCCCAATTTTACCTTGTAAGCTAAAGTGTTGATCAGATTCGGTTTGTATGGTGTTTGGGTCAAGCTGTGGTTTGGTAAATTGTTGACAGCCTGTTAGTGCCAAGCTACTTGCAGCAAGTAAGCTTAAGCTCAGATTTGAGAAAATACGCATAAAAACTATGAGCTCTTTTTCAGTTGTTGGGGTAACAATAAAGTATTTAGTTGATCCAATTGAGGATCATTTGGGTGTTTTTGTTTGAGTTGTTGTAACACAGTGGAGAATTTTTGCAGATCACCGAGCATATAGACTGAACGCGCATAACGCACGCCAATGTTGACACTACCACTGATAAGGTAGGCTTTTTCTAAGACTTTGGCTGAAGTGCTAAAGTCATTTTGTAAGTAACAAATAAAGCCTAAGGTATCTAAGATGGAGGCTTGTTCAGGGGCATATTCTAAAGCATGTTCAACAAATCTACGTGCATCATCTAAGCGTCTGTTTTGCAAGGCTAAAGTGTATGCATAAGCATTGAGATAGGTTGGGCTATTGGGTTCGATACTTAACAGTTGATTCAGCAACTTTTCAAGTTTGTCTTTATCCGTGTGTGCATCCAGCATTAGCACTTCAGAATAGATCAGTTCAGGATCATCCGGTAAGTTTTTAATCGCCTCATCTAACAGTCGCATGGCTGCGGCTTTGTTATTCATGCGCTTTAAAATATCGGCTTGCGCCTGATACAAGAAGCTTGCATGTTGTGGGTAGTTCACCCGTTCTTGGGTTAAGAAGCGTAAAGCATCATTGGGTTTGTTTTGCTGAGTATAGATACTGATGAGGCTACGACGCGATACGGTATACAGACTACCATCGACTAGACGGTAGTAGGCCTTGGCTGTTTCAAAATGCTGTTTTCGTTCAGCATTCACTGCTAGATAGTAATAGGCTTCATTTTGATATTCAGCCGAATTACGTAGTTCAACCAGATATTTTTCAGCTTTTTCGTACTTCTTTAAATCAATACTGGTTAACCCCGCAATAAACAAGGCTTCTTCTTGGTTAGGCCATTTTTTAATCAGGCTCTCAAGCTTGGTTAAGGCCTCATTCGACGCATTAATTTTAATCAGATATTTGGCTTCTGCTAAACGGATATCGACATTGTCGCGGTGTTTACGACTCGATTTCGCATACCAATTACGGGTTTCTTCCTCTTGACCGAGTGCGCTGAGTAAGTTGGCTTTCATCAGGATGTAGCCTGTGACTTTTCCGCGCTTTTTTAGGGCTTTATTAATGGTGGTCAGGGCTTGTTCAAGCTGGCCATTTTGAGCCTCTAAACCTGCAATCAATGCCAAAATAGAGGGATTGTTCCGCTCCTTACTCGAACGTAACGCTTGAATGAGAATTTCTTGATCTTCAGGTTCTTCAGGGGCAATTCCCGCAAGGATTTGCTCTAAATCAGCATTGGCATCAATATTGAGAATCTTATCGAGCGTTTCAGCCGCAAGCTCATATTCATGTGCTTTGAGTGCAATATGCGACAAATAAAATAATGCTGGAACATCGGTGGGCTCTTGTACCACCCAATGCGTTGCAATGTCGAGTGCGGCATGCAAATCATTTTGTTCAAGGGCAATATTTAAAGCGCGCTGTTTAATGGTGGTGGAATTACTTTTAATCGCCAGCACAGTATAGTTGTGCAAGGCAGTCGCGCTGTCTTGGTAAGCCAGTGCAAATTCGGCAATCATACTTTGTTGAATTGCATCATAATTAGATAGCGAAAAATCTCCAGCTGCTCTAAGATGAGCACTAGATGCCATGCTACCGACGAGTAAGAATGTGGTAGAATATTGCTTAATTCTCGCGCCGCTCAGTCGGCAATGTGTTTGACGCAATTTTTCTTGATCCAAGTAATGCTTTTTATGACACCGTTATTGCACAATAGCATAAATTTAGCGAAATGATGATCTGATATGTCTTTCTTTGCATTGGGTGTCAACCATCAAACCGCCTCCGTAGAATTGCGTGAGCAAATTGCATTTAACCCTGAAAAGTTAACGCAACTGCTTGAGCAACAAGGCCAAAACCAAGACTTAAATGAAATGGTGGTGGTGTCTACGTGTAACAGAACAGAAGTGTATGCCATGTCTGAAAACTCAGATATGGTATTGAACTGGCTCGCCCAAGCAAATGGCATAGATGTTAAACAATTGTTGAATCATGTATACCGTTATGAAAATGCGCAGGCTGTGACTCACTTAATGCGTGTTGCAAGCGGTTTAGATTCACTCATGCTTGGTGAACCGCAAATTTTGGGGCAGGTTAAATCTGCACTATCTCTAGCGAAGACGGCTCATACTGTTTCTCCTCATTTAAACCGAATTTTTGAATATGCTTTCTATGCGGCGAAACGCGTCCGCTCTGAAACGGCTGTAGGTACTCACGCCGTATCGATGGGCTACGCGGTGGCTCAGCTTGCATTACAAGTGTTTAGTAAGCCTGAGAAGTTGACGGTCATGGTGGTCGCTGCGGGCGAAATGAATAGCTTAGTGGCGAAACATTTGGCTGAAATGGGAGTCGCAAAAATCCTCATTTGTAACCGTACTCGTGAACGGGCTGAAACTTTGGCTCAAGAAATAGCCCATCGTGTAGATGTTGAAATCATTGAATTTGATCAGTTGGCCAATAACTTAGCGCGTGCAGATGTCATTTCCAGTTGTACGGGTAGTTTACATCAAGTGATTCATTATCCAGATGTCAAAGCGGCCTTAAAAAAGCGTCGTTATCAACAAATGTTGATGGTGGATTTGGCTGTTCCGCGTGATATCGACCCGAAAGTGGAAAGTTTGGATGGCGTCTATTTATATGGCGTAGATGATTTGCAGTCGGTGATTGATGAAAACCTTGCTCAGCGTCGTCAGGCAGCGGTTGAAGCAGAGGTGATGGTCAACCAATTAGCAACCGAGTTGGTGACCCAGCAGAAGGTTAATCTCGCAGGTGAAACAATCTATGCTTACCGTCAGCAAGGTGAACAGTTAAGACAAGAAGAATTAGATCTAGCGCTGGCACGGATTGCGAAAGGAGAAAAGCCTGAAAGGGTGATGCAAGAGTTTGCACATCGTTTGACGCAGAAGTTGCTACATCCAACCTCGATTATGCTGCGTGAAGCAGCCAAATCAGAAGACCCGAGTCATTTTGAACAAATGCAAACGTGTTTAAATGAGACTGTTACTAAACGTCGTAAAACTAAAAAGTAAATCTAAATATAAAAATGCAATAGGTTTAAGTAATCAGTCTTAAGCCTATTTTTTTGGTCAGTTCAAAGAGTTTATGTTTTAAATTTCGTGTCTCAATTAATGAATTTGGGGCTTTAAGTTTAAGTTTTAAATATTTTTCTTCAAGCGAAAGGGCATATTCACTGGCCAGTTTATCCGCCAGTTCTGGTGTTTTGGTTAGTTCTTCAATATTGGTGCGCTGCATAATATCGGCAATCGCATTGGCATAACGGCTACACGCGCCCAAAACATAATAGGTTGCCAGTTCTTGGTCATCAGGTAAATCATCAAAAATACCATCTAAGACTTGTAGCACATGCGCTAAAAGTTCATCTTCAGGTAAATAGGCGCGTAGAGTTTCAAAGTGAATATACAAAAACGGATGATGGATCAGAACGGCGAGGGCGAAGTCTTCATCTTTGGTGCGAATATTAAAAGACAACGAGGCATCGTTGCTGACTTGAGGTGTCCAGCGACGACCAAAACCGAGTTTTTCTTTGAAGGATTGATTCAGCAAATAACGGAAAGAGCCTGTTTTGGGCAATAAGTCCGTCAGTTGACGTAACTCACTCATGACCTGACTTTTACCTTCAGGGCTACTAATGTCATGGTTCTGCGTCAGATGTGCAAAAACAAAGTCTGACAGCAATGGGGCCTGTTGAAGCAGTTTATTAAAGTTTTCAATACCTTCGCGACGAATCAGTGAGTCAGGGTCATGATCATTCGGTAAAACAAAAAACTTCAGCTCGCGACCATCATTGAGCAAAGGTAATGCAATTTCTAAAGTACGGCGAGCCGCTTTTTGTCCAGCCACGTCACCATCAAAGGCAATGGTAATACGGTTGTTTTGTTTAAACAGAATATTTAAGTGTTCGGTGTTACTGGCCGTTCCTAAGGTCGCCACAGCACCTGCAATCCCATACTGCTGTAGCGCAATCACATCCATATAGCCTTCGACCATCAGCCAGTCTTGGGCTTTTTGTTTACGGCCTTCATATAAACCATAAAGCAATTGATTTTTATGAAATACCTCAGAGTCTGGTGAGTTGATGTATTTGGGCTTAATTTCGTCATTTAGAGCACGACCACCGAAGCCCACGACACGACCTTTGGCATCACGAATCGGAAATATGACGCGATCCCGTAACAAGTCAAAGTCACGACCATTGTCACTGGTACGAATCAGTCCGAGTAGCTTTAAGCCTTCGATATCTTGCGGGAAGGCTTTTTCTAAGTGTTGCCAGTCCTCAGGTGCATAACCTAAACGCCAATACGCAATAGTATCTCGGCTGAGTCCACGCTGTTTAAAGTACTGCTGAGCAGCACGACTATGCGGTAGTTGTTGTTCATAGTATTGCGCAATATTTTCTAACAGGTCGTATAAGTTACCTTCCTGAACGGGGGCAGTGTTGAAGCCCTCGAAGGTATCAAAATCAGCGTAACCTTCTTGGTACTCCATGGACTGAAATTCAGCAAAAGGATCATGCTCAATCTGAAACTCAGGTTGTGCTAGAGCTGGCTCAGTTTTCTTGGCTTCAGTGGCATCGACCTGTGGTTTTTGGACAGGTTTAGCTTCACGCTTATACACCAGTTTTTTTGAGTCACGGTTGTCTTTGGGAAGTTCGATGCCTGTTTGACTCGACAAATCCTTCATCACATCAATAAAGCTACGACTGTCGATGTCCATTAAAAAACGAATGGCATTACCATTGGCCTGACAACCAAAACAGTGGAAATACTGTTTGTCACGATACACGTGAAAAGATGGTGATTTTTCTTGATGGAACGGACAACAGCCTGAATAGGTGCGACCTGACTTTTTAAGTTTCACACGTTGACCAATCAGGTCGACAATGTCGGTCCGATCTAAAATTTGGTCAATGGTGTGTTGAGGAATAGCCATGTCGAATCGTCAGTCGCTGATGTTTTGAACCGTGAAAAGAAGCAGAGATGGAGGTTTTAAAATGCAAAAAACCATCGAATCTAGATTGTTTTGTATACCTTTTAAGCGTTTTGATCAAGCGGAAATCGCACAAAACAAAAGGGCAAGTATGATAACTTGCCCTTTCTAAAATAGCGAATATTTCAGAGGAATTATTCGGTTTCAGTATTGATGTTTTGATTTGTTTCAGGGCGATCGAGTAAACCGAAGCTGACACGATTGGTAAAGCTGCGTTCTGCTGTTTGTTTGGGTTGTTCGATTTTTTCTTCAGAACTGTTTTGTTCTTCACGACCAAACACACCTAAAGTCGCACGGTTGACCCAACTTGCTTCTTTACGTGCAGCGCGTAAGTTCACTTCACCATTCGATTTCACTAAATTTGGATAATTTAGTTTCAAGACATCGGTATATTGTTGCGCAGTTTGCTTGTCGCCCAATTGGTCATACGAATAAGCAACAGTTGCTAAAGCCTCAGGCACTTGAGGGCTTTGTGGATAATGTTCAATCACCCATTGAGCACGCTCTAGTGCTGCGACCCATGCTTTACGTTTGATATTAAAGCGTGCTGCATTCATTTCGCTTTCAGCCAACTCATTACTGATAAACTTCATGCGTTGTGCAGCATCTACAGCATAAGTGCTTGAAGGGTAACGACGAATAAAGTCTACGAAGTTTTGATACGCCACTTTAAGATAGCTCACATCGCGATGTGCTTGCTTTAAAGAAGTATAACGAATCAAACCATCATAGTTTTGTTCCATATTGGCTACGCCACGTACATAGTAGGCATAGTCCACGTTTGGATGCTGAGGGTTCAAACGAATGAAACGATCAGCCAGTGCAATCGCACCTTCATAATCTTTCTGCTGAAATTTCACATAGAGCAGCTCAAGTTGAGCTTGTTGTGCATATTCACCTGTAGGGTAATAGGTATCTAATGCTTCTAAGTGTTTTGCAGCGTCGGTATATTGACCACTTTGCAGTGCTTTTTCTGCTTTTTGAATATAAACCTGTTCACTCGATTGTGGACCGGTATCTACCACTTCTTTCTTGGGATTGCTGCTACAGCCTACCATTGCAGATGCAATGCCAATCGTTAGAGCAAGCATTGTCATTTTATAATGTGGTAGCGACATAAAAATTCCTCTGTTAATACGGGCAATGAGCTACAATTGCGCTATTAAATCACTTTTATTTGAATGATCAAATGGCTCAAGCACAATCTTCCGATCCAAATTTCCCTGAAACCGATTTCAATTTACTTGAAGATTCTGAGGATGCAGATAACCATACTTCAAGCTCTACTGCAACACGTTTATCGTTGCAATTTCAATTGGATGAAACTTATCTCGGACAACGTATAGACCAAGTTGCAGCAACGATTTGGAGCGACTTTTCGCGTGAAAAACTCAAACAGTGGCTAAAAGAAGGCCATTTGTTGGTAAATGGTAACAGTGTCAAACCGAAATATAAATGTGAAGGATTTGAACTGTTAACCCTTGACGTTGAGTTAGAAGCTCAAACTCGTAGTCTGCCTGAAGATATTCCACTGGATATTGTCTATGAAGATGACGACATTATTGTTGTTAATAAACCTGTTGGTATGGTGGTTCACCCAGGTGCGGGCAACTCATCAGGTACGTTGGTAAATGCATTATTGCATCACTATCCAAAATCGGCAGAACTGACTCGTGCGGGTTTGGTGCATCGTATTGATAAAGATACTTCTGGTTTGTTGGTCGTTGCGAAAAACTTAGAAGCACAATTTTCACTCAGCAAGCAATTGGCGAAAAAAACGGTTTACCGTGTTTATGACCTGATTGTGTATGGCAATGTGATTGCTGGTGGCACGGTGGATGAACCGATTAAACGTCACCCTGTAGATCGTGTCAAAATGGCGGTATTGCCAGGCGGTAAAGATGCTGTAACACACTACAACGTGAAAGAGCGCTTCCAACATTTCACCCGCATCCAAGCTCGTCTTGAAACTGGACGTACGCATCAGATTCGTGTGCATTTTAGTTATATTGGTTTTGGTTTAGTTGGCGATCCTGTGTATATGCCGCGTGTGCGCGTGCCCGCAGGTGCAACAGAACTTTTAGATGAGACTTTACGTGGTTTCAGACGCCAAGCCTTGCATGCAGCAGAGCTAGGTTTGAAACACCCACGTACAGGTGAAGAAATGTTGTTTAAAGCGCCGTGGCCAGCAGACTTGGCGACCTTGGTTGATGTACTTCGTACGGAAAACAAAGCCTATTAAGTTATAGATGAATCATCATAAGGACAGTATATGCAATTTGTTCAAGGACTTCCGGCAGGTGTTTTTGTGGGGCAAACCCGTGTGCATCATGATCGTGCTTTAGAGACTACTCAAACTGAACTGCAAGGCTTTAACTTGGCTTTGCACGTACAGGATGATGCTGCACGTGTGCAACAGCATCGTATGATCTTGCTCGAAGAGTTTGCAGGCTATGGGGTCGATAAAATCACATGGATGACACAAACCCATAGCACCATTTGCCGTGTAGTGAATGAGCAAATTGACTTTGATGCTCAAGAAGGGGATGGTTTGGTGACGCAGCGCCCGAAGCATGCCCTGATGATGATGACAGCCGATTGTTTGCCAGTGGTTGTAGGCAATGTAGATGGAACTGAAGTGGCCAATTTGCATGCAGGTTGGCGTGGGTTGGCGCATGGTATTATTGAAAATACCATTGCCAGTATGAACACTCAGCCGACATGGGCTTGGTTGGGCGCGGCCATTAGCCAACCTTGTTTTGAAATTGGGGCGGAAGTAAAAGAAGCCTTTTGTTCAAAGTATGCTGAGCTTGAGTCTGCATTTCAAACAGGTGAGCAAGCTGGAAAGTATTATGCTGACTTATATGCAATCGCAAAATTCATTCTAAAACAGCACGGTATTGAAGTAGTCTCTGGTGGTGATCAGTGTTCATTTAGCCAGTCTGATGAATATTTTTCGTATCGCCGTCATGCCAAAACTGGGCGTATGGCGACATTCGTGTTTATGCAATAGTTTGGCTTTTGATGAAGTGCTTGGCTGTTTTAATCCTTGCACTTACTCCCCACTCAGCGAGTGGAAGTGTTAAACTTAGCTCAATTCTTTGCTCTTAAAAACTACCATGTCTGTACCTGATCTTGTTTCTGCTACACCTGTTCATGTGTGTGTGGTTTATCATAGCGCCTATGGTCATACGGCGAAAGTCGCTCAGTATATTGCACAAGGTGCAGAGCAGGCGGGTGCTGATGTGCATTTGATTTCGGTTGCTGCAGTACAGTGGGACTTGTTAGATCAGGCCGATATTATTGTGATGGGTTGCCCAACGTATATGGGCAGTCTTACATCAGCGCTTAAACAGTTTATGGAAGATTCTTCTAAGCGTTGGTTAGCACGGGCTTGGCAAGGAAAACTGGCTGCAGGCTTCACCAATGGCGGTGGCTTAAGTGGCGATAAACTGGCGGTATTACAACAGATTAATTTATTTGCTATGCAGCATGGTATGTTGTGGGCGGGTTTACCGTTTATGCCGACAGGACGTAGCCAACACGATATTAATCGGATGTCGAGCTTTTTAGGTTTGATGACTCAGTCAGACAACGCCAGTATTGAAATAACCCCACCCGAAGGTGACTTGGAAACTGCTCGAAAGTTCGGAAAATATTTGGTCGAGCTAAAAGCTGATTATTAATAAAAAACCTCCACATGGGAGGTTTTTTTTATTTATGCATAATACGGGCTTTATCACGTTGCCAGTCACGGTCTTTTTCCGTGGCACGTTTGTCATGTAGCTGTTTGCCTTTCACTAAAGCGATTTCTAATTTCGCACGTGGCCCTTTCCAATAAGCCACAAGTGGAACGCACGAATAACCTTTCTGATTCACTGCGCCGAGTAACTTATCGAGTTCACGGCGATTCAACAGTAACTTACGGGTACGGGTCGCTTCAGGAACAATGTGCGTAGATGCACTGAGTAAAGGCTGAATCTGAGCACCGAACAGGAAAGCTTCGCCATTTTTAAAGGTGATATAACTCTCAGACAGCGTCATACGACCTGCACGTAATGATTTCACTTCCCAGCCTTGCAGTGACAGGCCAGCTTCAAATTTTTCTTCAATAAAATAGTCGTGACGTGCACGTTTATTCTGTGCAATCGTCCCGCTGGTATTTTTTTTAACTACAGTTGCTTTCGCCATAATCAATTACTTCCAACAATGTACCTATTGTGCCTTAAAGCAGGGTTAAGGTGAAGTTTTTTCAAATTTATGGAGTTTCTTCACCTATAAAACAAGTTTTTGCTAAAATATGGCTCTACAAAATCAACAGAGTAAAAATGGATGTCTAAAACTCGCGTCATTTACCCGGGGACTTTTGATCCAATTACCAATGGTCATATTGATTTGGTTACACGTGCATCACGTATGTTTGATGAAGTGGTGGTAGCCATTGCCATTGGTCATCATAAAAACCCTCTCTTTAGTTTAGAAGAGCGTGTGAGCTTGGCCAAAGCATCATTAAGCCATCTTGATAATGTTGAGTTTGTAGGTTTTGATGGTTTGTTGGTGAACTTCTTCCGTGAACAAAAGGCAACGGCTGTACTGCGAGGATTGCGTGCAGTGTCTGACTTTGAATACGAGTTCCAGTTAGCCAATATGAACCGTCAACTTGATTCACACTTTGAGGCGGTATTTTTAACGCCGTCAGAGCAGTATTCATTTATTTCATCGACGTTGATTCGTGAAATAGCACGTTTAAAAGGTGATGTGACCAAGTTTGTACCGCAAGCGGTGGTTGCTGCTTTTGAACGTAAACATCAACAAGGTTGGTAGCGTGTCTTTATATATAACCGATGAATGCATCAATTGTGATGTTTGTGAACCTGTGTGTCCCAATGAAGCCATTTTCATGGGGGAATTGATTTATGAAATCAATCCAGACTTATGCACAGAGTGTATCGGACATTATGATAAACCCCAGTGTCAATTGTTCTGTCCAGTGGATTGTATTCCGCTGGATCCTAATCATGCGGAAACTGAGGATGAGCTCATGGATAAATATAAAAAGCTGATTGCTCAAAAAAGCGCAAGCAATTAAGTCTAAGATTTGATACTATGCGCCTCGAAGTGAGCCAGACGATCGCTGCTGTGGAGATCTCCGTGATTGAAGCAGGGGAGGAAAGTCCGGGCTTCATAGGGCAAGGTGCCAGGTAACGCCTGGGCGGCGTGAGCCGACGGAAAGTGCAGCAGAGAGTAGACCGCCTTCATTATGGTTTCGAGCAATCGAAATCGAAGGTAAGGGTGAAAGGGTGCGGTAAGAGCGCACCGCATGGCTGGTAACAGTTCATGGCATGGTAAACCCCACCGGAAGCAAGACCAAATAGGGATCCTTTAGGCATGGCCCATGCTGGATCCGGGTAGGTCGCTTGAGCGTATGAGTGATTGTACGCCTAGAGGAATGATCGTTCTCGACAGAACCCGGCTTATCGGCTCACTTCAACAAATTTTGATCAATTAAGCGCGCAAGGTACTTGACGTACTGGTGAGAAAACCACATAATGCGCGCACAGTTTACGGCTATGTAGCTCAGTTGGTTAGAGCACCGCACTCATAATGCGGGGGTCACAAGTTCAAGTCTCGTCATAGCCACCATTTTTATAGACCACGTTCCAAAACGTGGTCTTTTTTTATCCTTATTTTGGGCTTAATATCCACCCCCAATTTGCGTTTGTTGTTGTGAAGAAACTTCCTGAGCAGTAATTTTCTGCTGATTATCTGTTTCAATTAAATAGGTGGAAGAACGTTTTTTTGAAATTAAGCCAAACTGATAGCGAGCGGTGAGTTGAACATAATTTTCTAGATTTTTTGCACGATGACGTGGTTCTAATTTGAAAATATATTGTGCAAATTCTTCAG
Source organism: Acinetobacter sp. MF4640 (assembly GCF_002018895.1). NCBI lineage: Bacteria > Pseudomonadati > Pseudomonadota > Gammaproteobacteria > Moraxellales > Moraxellaceae > Acinetobacter > Acinetobacter sp. MF4640. Next base: position 59,094 of record NZ_MVOM01000016.1, read on the forward strand.
CATAACTTGGATTATTGAGTAAATTAGGATCGGTAATCGTGGCTAAATAATAATGTTGAGTTGGATTTATACCTTCCTCATTTTTAGGCAGGATGAGATAACCATAATCAAATTGGCTTAATTCCTTAAATTTTAGATTTTGTAAGGAAATAGGAATATAGTCTTGATCACTTGTAATACTGTTCCAAACTTGTAACCCTGAAAAAATTAAAACTAAAATAGTCGCGATGTAAAAATGTACATTCCATGTTGTAGAAATAGTCTTGGGTTCACTCCCATTCTTTATGACAATTGTGTGGGCTAGATAGTCGTGAATAGAGCGGCGATTTTTTCGGTTAAAAATATATAAATAAAGTATAGAAATCAGTAAGCTACCTAATAGTATCGTAAAGATGCTATTCAATACTGGGTGAAAAAGTAGCGTAAAAGACATTAAGCAGAAAGGGGCATATAAAATTGCCGAGCGTAGAAATGAGGCGGATAGGCTGAGATACTGCTGATCTAGTTTGACGACTTTAATGGATTGAAGAATTTTGCCAATTGTTTGTCCATTATTGTTAACACTATTGCAATAAGTAAAATATAGAACAACGAAAAGATAACCAATTAATGTTATGAGTATAGGGTATTCATAAGGAAATTTACCTAATAGGCTAGAGATAATGTTACAGAAAGCACCGATGAGCAAAGCATCAATGATAAATGCGAAGCTTCTACGCCAAAAGCCTGCAATATAAGGTTGTGTATCAGGTGATACATCATTTTCAATTGTATTATCCAAAATAATGACTCATGCTGTTATAAAATTATTGGTTTTAATGTTAAAAGTAATCAGTGATTAAAAAGTTTTAATCACTTTATTAAATAGTGAGCTGTTTTACAGAATTGTAGAGATGAAATCAATAATTCGAAGAGATTCTTTTTATTTATATTGAGTTGATACTTCTGCAATTTTAATCCTTGGAAGCTATTTTGGATCTGCATATAGGCAGTACATTATTCTGCAAAAATTTATTTTTTTAGCCTGTAATTTTATTCTCTGTTCAGTTTAGCTGTGCGTAATGCATAGCTTTAGCATTTAGCATTGCAACTTCAAATTGTTCAGATGGTAATTTTTTGAACATGATGTAAGTGTTGTTGGATCTTGTTGAGCTGTGCCATGCATCGTTTTTGTTGCATGTTCTATAAGTGTTGATAGGTGATTCATTTGGCAACATCTATGTGAGCGTGATTATAATTGACCAAGACTGGACTCACGAGGTGGCATGCACTTAGTATTGTTATGAGTGTAGCAATAAGCAAGGATTTGATCTGAGTAAGGGTAATTTTCTTTATATATTTAGCTATTGTGCCCTATGTTTTTTTTCTAAATATGTATTAATTTTAAACATTTAATTATCAATTGTTTAAATGCTGATCATTGGGATAGGGTGGGGCTTGACGGGTGTTTAATATGTATAGATAATGCCCCCACAGTTTACGGCTATGTAGCTCAGTTGGTTAGAGCACCGCACTCATAATGCGGGGGTCACAAGTTCAAGTCTCGTCATAGCCACCATTTTTAAAGACCAAGCTCTCAGCTTGGTCTCTTTTTTTGTGCGTAAAAAATAGATTTGAATATGTCGATATAAAAAAGCCCAAACACATGTTTGGGCTTTTTTATTGGAGAAAGTGCTTATACGCCAGCTTTCCAGCCATTTATGATTGGGTAGCGACGTTCACGGCTAAATGCACGTGAGCTGATACGCGGACCAATTGCACCTTGGCGACGTTTGTATTCATTGAAATCGACCAAACGAATCACTTTTGCAACTACTTCAGCATCAAAGCCTTTGGCAATGATGTCATCTTGGCTCATATCTTCTTCGATATAGGCATACAAAATGGCATCCAGTACATCATATGGCGGTAAAGAGTCTTGGTCTTTTTGATCTGGACGTAACTCTGCTGAAGGTGGGCGAGTAATCACACGCTCAGGAATCACAGGCTTGTCTGAAATGCTATTTCGGTATTTCGCAAGTTCAAACACAATGGTTTTATACACATCTTTCAGTATTGCAAAACCACCCACCATGTCACCATAGAGCGTGCAGTAGCCCACCGCCAACTCTGATTTGTTGCCTGTAGACAGGACTAAATTGCCAAATTTGTTGGATAAACCCATCAGCAGTGTTCCGCGGGCACGTGCTTGTAAGTTTTCTTCAGTTGCATCCGCAGGGCTGTTGCCAAAAAACGGATAAAGCGTTTGCATAAAGCTGTTCACAATCGGGTTGATTTCAGCAATCCCAAAAGTCACCCCCATACTCTTCGCTTGTTCAGCTGCATCTTCTACACTGATTTGAGCGGTATAGGTATATGGCATCATTACGGCTTGGACTTTATCGGCGCCAATCGCATCGGCCGCAATTGCAAGGGTTAGAGCTGAGTCGATCCCGCCTGATAAACCCAAAATTACTCCGGGGAAACCTGAGCGCTGTACATAGTCACGAGTCGCCATCACTAAGCTTTGATAAATCTCTGCCATAGTGTCTAAAGCAGGCGGCAGCGCATTGGCCTTAAAAGCTTGTTGTTCTGCTTCGTATTCCGCGAAATACAGAGACTCTTTAAAGCTTTCTGCTTGAAGTACAACTGAACCATTTTTCGCAATCACGAAGCTTGTACCATCAAAGATCAGGTCGTCTTGACCGCCAACTTGGTTGGCATAAACCAAGTTGAGGTTCATTTGTTTCGCCAGTGCAGACATGGTTTCAACACGGTGCTGCGGCTTACCGACTTCATATGGTGAAGCATTTAAGACCAAAGCCGTTTCTACATTGAGCTGTGCCAGTTGTTGTACTGTTGAAAGTGACCAAACATCTTCACAAATCAACACACCAAACTTATGACCCAGATATTCAAAAACAAGGTGCTGATGCCCTTCGGTGAAGTAACGCTTTTCATCAAACACGCTATAGTTTGGCAAGTTTTGTTTGTTATACACACCCAAAACCTGTCCATCTTTCATGACCGCAGCGGCGTTGTAGCGTTGACCGTCTTCAGTTTGATTGACAAAACCAAAGACCATCACAATGTCTTTTACTGTTTTAAGTTGTTCAAAAACTTGTTGCGTGCGTTTGGTTAGGCTTGGACGTAGAAGTAAATCTTCTGCTGGGTAACCAATGCTCGAAAGTTCTGGAAAAATAATTAAATCAGCATTTTGTTTTTTTGCTTCATTGGCCTGCTCCAACATTTTTTGGGCATTTGCTTCAAGGTTGCCAATGTGCGGAGAGAACTGTGCAAGTGCAATTTTAAAACTTTTCATTTCCAACTAAATCCTATACCTATAGGGATATACACGACGATTGAGTTTGTTATAGCTATAAGTTCTACGTGGTGTAAGTGACGATAAACAAATAGAAGTATTAATCAATAATAAGTGCGAATACTATATACGAAATGCGATTTTTTTTAAGGGATATTCTAAAAAAAATCCGTAAATGTCCTTAAAAAGAACAAATTATTCTAATGTCTTTATGGAGTGTGATTGTGTGGTTTCAACCGCTTTTACAAAAAATACAGCAAAAGTTTGAACTTAAAAATCGGCCCTTGACTGAAGGGGAGAAAAAGCTTGCCAGCAGTATTTTTGGGAACAGTCTGAACATGGATTCGGTTCGAATTATCGCACATCGGGCAGTGCTGCCTCATTATGCGATTAGCCCCAATGGACATGTCTATTTTAATATCAAAGACTGGTGCGAAAACTTTGCCGACCAACCGATTCATCAACAAGCTTGGTTGATTCATGAATTAACGCATGTTTGGCAAATTCAGCAGGGACTCGCTGTAGTCCGTAAGGCACTTTTTAACCGTCAATATCGTTATGCATTAAAACAAGGCAAGCAGTTTTTAAGCTATGGCATTGAACAGCAGGCGCAAATGGTGCAAGACTATTTTCTCAAAAAACACTATGGCGAAGAGTGCTCAGCCTATGAGCAGTGCATTCCTTTTGTGGCACACAAAGCCTCGTTCTGACCCCGATAGATAAATCTGTGGAGTGATTGTTAGACAACAGATTTTAAAGTCATAAATTGCAAATCATTTGAAGAAAAATGCCAGTGGCATGGGGGAAGCGGACTCTTATTTTGAATGCAAAGCACAGGTAAAAATCGTGAGATTGAGCCTGAAAAATGAGCTAAAAATAAGAAGGAATGTCCTATGCGTATTGCTCTTCCATTGAAAGGCAAAGCCAGCCAAATTTTTGCAGGACCCGTATTTGATGCTGAAAAACAGTCTGCGATTATTCCGATTCGGCATATGAAATTTGACTTTGAAGCTGAGAAAATTGATCCCAAATTTTACTTAAATGCGGAGCTAGCCAGTGCTTACTTCGCATCACTCTCGATCTTTCTGACCTATGGTGAAGACTTGGTGATTGATACCGCCCGTTATCACCGTGATTTCCTCACAGATCCTGTATTAAAACAACGTGTGACTTCTTTAATTGGACAGGAGGCACTGCATTCAAAGCTACATGAAGAATTGAACGATACTTTTAAACAGGTTGATTTACCCGTTGGCATTTTTCGCTATTTAGCTGAAATCGTTTTTGACTACGGTTTTAATCGCTTACCGCAGCCGATGAAATTGTCTTTGATGGCAGGCATTGAACATTTTACCGCAGTGCTGTCTGAATACATGATGAACCATGAAGAGATTTTCTTCGATTCTCAAGATGAAAAGCAACGGGCGATTTGGATGTGGCATATGCTAGAGGAATCTGAGCACAAAGACATTGCATATGATGTGTTTCAATCACTTTCCAATAACTATGCCTTACGTATTGCGGGCTTTTTTCCAGCCCTTATCACTATTTTACTGCTGATCTCTGTGGCGTCAGTTTTTGTTCCGTTTTATCGCAAACCGTCTAATTTGGTGAGTCTTAGTTATTGGAAGGATGTGCCGCGGAGTTTCAGCCTCTTGTTTGGGCTGAAACGTGGTGTCTATGGCAGTAGTTGGATGCATATTTTTGACTATTTACGTCCGAGCTTTCATCCGAATGATTATGACACTTCTGCATTTTTAGATTATTACAAAGAGCGTTTACTACATCCTGAAACAGGAGTATTAACCCCCTATTTCACCAAAGAATTTACTCCAGTACTTAAATCATAAAAAGGAGGTTATGACATGGGACTGTTGAGTAAAAAAAATAAACCAAGTGAAAAGGCTTACGCAGTTGTAACGGGTGCAGGCAGTGGAATTGGTCGTAGCTTTGCACTGGAACTGGCAAAACGCGGTGGTGATGTCATCTGTGCAGATATTGACTTAAGCTCGGCACAGGAGACAGTAGATTTAATTCAGTCGATGACATCTACGTCAGCTTATGCGGTGCATTGTGATGTTGGATTAAAAGAATCTGTACATGCTTTGGCGGAGCAAGCGGAACAGCTTTTGGGATATCCTGTTACTTTGCTCATCAATAATGCGGGAGTTGGTCTAGGTGGTAAGTTTGATGAGGTATCGCTGAAGGATTGGCAGTGGTGTATGCACGTCAACCTGTGGGGGGTAATTCATGGTTGCCACTACTTTGTACCTAAATTTAAACAGCAAGGCTTTGGTGCAATCATAAATGTAGCATCGGCTGCGGGCTATACCGCAGCCCCTGAAATGACAGCGTATAACGTGACCAAGTCTAGTGTTTTGGCTCTATCAGAAACCTTAGCTTCAGAGCTTCATGCCTATAACATTGCAGTCAATGTGCTGTGCCCGACCTTGGTGCCCACTAATATTATGAAGAATGGGCGTTTGCCAAGTCGCTATTCTGGACTGGCTGACAAACTGCTGATGAACCATGCGTTTACCACCAGTGATGCTGTGGTCAAAAAAACATTAAATCGCCTAGATGCAGGCAAGCTTTATACCATTCCACAACCTGATGCCAAATTGTTTTGGTGGATGAAACGCGCATCGCCAAGCTTATACGTCAAGCTTTTAGGTTTGGGTTACCCACTGTTTAATCAAATCAAAAAATAAGAATAGAGAAAAATGAATATGGAAACGCAATTAGAGATAGAGCAAGCAGATGTGCAAGAGCCGTCTGATCAAATGCAAGATCAAACTACGACGCCGAAAAGTACGGAGGCTGAACCTAAGCAAACCCGTAAAAAGGCTGTGCTTCGTCCTAAAGCCGTACATACTTACGATACCATTGTTGTAGGTGCTGGGATTTCGGGGATTGCTGCGGCTTATAAAATGAAACAAGTCGGCTATCAGGACTATCTGGTTTTAGAAAAAGCGGATAGGGTCGGCGGTACGTGGCGTGATAATAATTACCCCGGCTGTGGCTGTGATGTACCTTCGGCATTGTATTCATTTTCCTTTGCACCTAGTCATCAATGGAGCCATTTATTTGCGAAACAACCTGAAATTTTAAGTTACTTGGAACAGGTGGTTGAACAGTTTGAATTGCAAGACAAAATCCGCTTTCAGCATGAGTTGCTCAGTGCCAAGTGGAATGATGAGACGAATATTTGGCAACTCGAAACTTCTCAAGGGGCATATCAAGCACGAACCGTGATCTTTAGCACAGGGCCGATTACAGAACCGTCCTTACCTAAAATTAAAGGGATAGAGGGGTTTAAAGGAGAAATGTTCCATTCAGCCCGTTGGAAACATGATTATGACTTAACGGGGAGGCGGGTTGCAGTGATTGGAACAGGTGCATCTGCCATTCAGTTTATTCCACAAATTCAACCGTTGGCGAAAGAGTTGATCGTATTTCAGCGTACTGCGCCGTGGGTTTTGCCCAAAGCGGATATGCAGCTGAATGCTAGTGTAAAGTCGCTGGTGGCCAAATTCCCGATGATTCAGCAAGGCTGGAGGAAGAGTGTTTCCAGTATTTTAAATGGGATCAACTTTGGGCTTCGTCATCCGTCACTGCTTGAGCCAGTCAATATTTTAAGCCGTCAATTATTAAAATTGCAAATACAGGATGACACCTTACGTAAAGCCGTAACGCCTAACTTTTCGATCGGCTGTAAGCGACTTTTATTTGCCAACAACTATTATCCAGCGCTGCAAGAAGACAATGTCACGTTGTTGCCACAAGGTTTGGTCGAGATTGATGGGCAGAGTGTCATTGCGGCAAATGGGGAGCGATTTGAGGTCGATGTCATTATCTGGGGAACTGGTTTTGAAGTGGCACATCCTCCAATTGGCCAGCGTGTATGGAATGCTCAAGGTGAGCGATTGGCTGACCTTTGGAAGGAAAGTTCTCCAGAAGCGTACTTGGGTACAAGTTTGGAAAATGTGCCGAATGCCTTTTTGGTATTGGGCCCAAATATCTTGGTTTATGACTCTTTTATTGGCATTGCTGAAGCTCAAATTCAGTACATTGTAGATGGTCTACTAAAAATGAAGAAGCAAGGCTTTAAACGTATGGTGGTGAAACGAGATGTTCTGCGTTATCACAATGCCAAGGTACAAACTCATTTAAAAACCACCGTATTTAACCGAGGTGGCTGTTCAAGCTATTATTTAGATCAAAATGGGCGTAACTTCGCGGCTTGGCCGTGGTCATTGGCCGAGTTAAAGCAACGTTTATCTACGCTTGAGCTAAAACACTACGATGTTGTTGAAGCTTAAATTAGTCACATTAAGTATTAAAAAAGCCTGAGTCTGTTCAGGCCTTTTAATACTTTAAGTGTATCATTCATGAATTGCAGGTTTAGAGTTCAACATATAAAAAAACCACCCATACGGGTGGTTTTTTGTCTATCAACGCAGACCGAATTAACGGTTGATGTCGCGTTGAACTTCGCCAGTGTAAAGCTGACGAGGACGACCGATCTTGTATGGACCGCTGTGCATTTCTAACCAGTGGCTGATCCAACCAACAGTACGTGCAAGCGCGAAGATTACTGTAAACATTTCTGTCGGGATACCAATCGCTTTAAGGATGATACCTGAGTAGAAGTCTACGTTCGGGTATAAGTTACGTTTGATGAAGTATTCATCAGAAAGCGCGATACGTTCAAGTTCCATAGCAAGAGCAAGCTGTGGATCGTTGATGCCAAGCGCACCAAGAACTTCGTCGCAAGTTTCTTTCATTACTTTCGCACGTGGATCGAAGTTTTTGTACACACGGTGACCGAAGCCCATGAGTTTAACTTCTTTAGTTTTCACTTTTTCCATGAAGTCAGCAACGTTCTCTACAGTGCCGATTTCATCAAGCATCTTAAGAACAGCTTCATTCGCGCCGCCGTGAGCAGGGCCCCAAAGTGCAGAGATACCCGCAGCGATACATGCATATGGGTTTGCGCCAGTAGAACCAGCTAAACGTACTGTAGACGTAGAAGCATTTTGTTCGTGGTCTGCGTGAAGCGTGAAGATACGGTCCATTGCTTTAGCAAGGATCGGATCTACTTTGTAATCACGGTCTGCTGGCGTAGCAAACATCATGTATAAGAAGTTTTCAGCGTAGCTTAAGTCATTACGTGGGTAAACGAATGGTTGACCTACAGTGTACTTGTAGCTCCACGCAGCCAAAGTAGGTACTTTAGCAATTAAGCGGATCGCTGTAATTTCACGGTGATCAACATTTTCGATGTCTAAGTTGTTGTGATAGAAGGCAGAAAGCGCACCAACTACACCAACCATGATCGCCATAGGGTGAGCATCGCGACGGAAACCATTGAAGAAGCGGCTAACTTGATCGTGAACCATAGTGTGGTTACGAACTTTAGCATCAAATACTTCTTTTTGTTCAGCTGTTGGAAGCTCGCCATTGAGAAGTAAGTAGCAAGTTTCTAAGTAGTCAGCTTTCGTTGCTAACTGGTCGATTGGGTAGCCACGGTGTAAAAGCACACCTTTGTTACCGTCGATGAAAGTGATTTTAGACTCGCATGCAGCAGTAGCCATAAAACCAGGATCAAAAGTGAAGTGACCTGCGGCCAATACATCCTTAACGTCGATTACATCTGGGCCCAATGTGCCGCTGTAAATTGGTAATTCAATTTCTTTGCCATCAAGCTGTAAAACGGCTTTTTTGCCAGTTGCTTCAGACATTCAATAGATCTCCTGTCCTGGTGAATGATTTATCTGACTCGAAATACTCATCTTTTAATGCACGAATCAGACGGATTAAAAATTTGCTCTAAGAGTAGAGAGTGCTGAAATTTTGTCAATTATACTTATGGATAAAATGATGACTTCCGAAGTTATAGTTAAGATTTAATCCATTAAAATTTGCATAAAATCACAGCACCGACACACTATAATAAGTTAATTCAACGAGCAAGTGCATAAATAAAAAATGTTGCTGGCGCAATTGTAAGCAGTTTTATATTGAAAAAAGCGCTTGAAAAGAAACAGAATTCAAGTCGTCATATATTTACATTTATTATGATTCTCGTAACTTACGCATCATTTTAAAAAGAAAATGCTGCTTTCGTAGTCATTGTTAAAAACAATAAGTGACTCAAAAAAAATGATTTAATTGTATAAAAAATAGCTTATTTGGTATTTCGAAAACGGTATATAAG